>JABDPU010000037.1 GCA_013042625.1 Flavobacteriaceae bacterium
TGCAGGAAGATTACGGCATTGCATTGAGTGATTTGCTCAACGTGAGAACCTTTCTGGATCATAACAGGATTTGGGAAACACCACAGTCTCCCAGGAATTTAGAGAGTAAATCCACTGGCGCTTATGCGTTTGAAGGCCATTGGTTAAGTAACGACCTTGTTGAGGATTCACTTCTTGAGCATTTCAAAAAGTGGAAGCCCTTTGTTGAACGATTTGGACTGCTCATTATTGAACTACATACCTTAGCACCTGAAGTGACTGCCGCCAACCTAAGAAAAACACCAGCTACAGCATATGATGCTACCCATGGTTATTCCGATCAGTATATTTTGGAAATAGATCTGTTCAGCAAACTGGCAGATGAAGCAGGCTTGACGCCAGATGAAAATTATTCAAGAAAATTTCCAGATAACGAATTGGCAACAGTAAGTATAAATCTTCTTAAAGGAACTAACTAATCTCAAAATATGATAAAATCAAATAATTCATCATTGGCCCTGACGGTCTTGCGCGTGGGGATTTCGGCCCTTATGCTTGGGCACGGTATTCCGAAAATAAATCGACTTTTTGAAAGTCCTATTGAATTCGCCGACCCAATAGGCCTTGGCCCAACCGTTTCTCTAATATTGACCCTGATAGGTGAAGTTGTTGCTCCGGTGCTGATTATCGTAGGTTGGAAGACCAGGCTTGCTGCAATTCCTGCCTTTATCACCATGGTGGTAGCTGCTTTTGTAGTTCATGGTGCAGATCCATTCAGGAAAAAGGAAATGGCCATAATCTATGCCCTGGTATTTCTTGTGATAATGATTGGAGGACCTGGTAAATTTTCAATTGATAAAAACTAGCTAATGGTATTATTAGGATTAGATATTGGTGGCTCAGGGATGAAAGCTGCTATGGTTGATTCAGAAACCGGTGAACTTGTTAGCGAACGATTTAGGCTGCCAACACCCAAACCCGCTACTCCAGAAGCAGTAGCTGAAGTTGTGCACAAAATCTGCAAACATTTTGAATGGGAAGGCCCTGTAGGAGTTTCATTTCCTACGGTGGTAAAAAAGGGAAAGGCACTGCTCAGCAGCAACCTGGATAAGGAGTGGAAAAAAACGAAGATCGATAAGAAATTTAAAGCACACTGCGGCAATGATTTTTATATAGTTAATGACGCCGATGCCGCATCAATTGCCGAGATGAATTATGGTGCTGGTAAGGGAAATAAAGGACTGGTAATCACCATTACTGTTGGAACAGGACTAGGATCTGGAGTTTATTTCAAAGGTAAACTGCTTCGAAATTTTGAACTGGGCCGTATCTATTGGAAGGATGGTGAAATCATCGAACTTTATGCCGCTGATTCTGCCAGAAAACGTGAAAAACTCAGTCTTAAGCAATGGGCCAAGCGATTTGATAAATTCCTGAATCATGTGGAATGGACCATGCATCCCGATCTATTTATTATCGGTGGAGGAATCAGTAAAAAATTCGATGAGTTTAAAGGTTATCTGAGTACGAAAACTAAGGTAGTCGCTGCACAGAGTCAAAATAATGCCGGCATTATTGGTGCTGCCGAATTCGCAAAAGAACACCTGGATTAAGACTATTCACTAAGATATAATCCAGTCCATTGATCAAGTCAGAATTCTTACGATCAACTCCTTGAGTAAATCTCGCTGAGGCAGGGAGTTTGCCCCTACACCTTTGCTTTTGGTATCAATCTCGCGCAAAATCGACAGTGCCTGGCTGACCTTTTTCATCGGAAAATTTCTCGCTGCCAAACTGTAGTCCTTGACAAAATACGGATTGATCCGCAATGAAGAAGCAACTGCCCTAGGTGATTTATCATTAAGCCCGTGATAATGCAGTAACTGAGTAAAGAAATTATATAGCAAAGCCAGGGTTACAACAATTGGATTGTCTCTTGGGTTATCAGCAAAATAATTAGCTATTTGATGAGCTTTAAGTACATTTCTTTCGCCTATGGCCTTCCTCAGCTCAAAATTGTTGAAATCCTTTGAAATTCCGATATTGGTTTCTATGTCCTCCGGTGTAATGAGTTCTCCAGGCGGAATTATGAGCTGTAATTTATCAAGCTCATTGCTAATTTTACTTAAATCTGTCCCTAAGAATTCAACCAGCATCTGGGCTGCCTTTGGCGCTATCGAATATTTTTTTCCTTTAAGTACACGCTTGATCCAGTCGGCAACCTGGTTCTCATATAATTTCTTGCTTTCGAAAACTACCCCCGACTTTTGAATGGCCTTATAAAGAGCTTTCCGTTTATCCAGTTTCTTATATTTATAATTGATGACCAGTACTGTTGAAGGCTGCGGATTCTCAGCGTAAGGCAGGAACTTATCGATGGTTCGGGAAAGATCTTGAGCTTCCTTTACAATAATAACCTGGCGTTCTGCCATCATTGGATAGCGCTTTGCCGAATTCACAACGTCTTCAACACTTACATCACGACCGTAAAAGATCATTTGGTTGAAACCCTTTTCTTCTTCCGAAAGGACATTCTTTTCAATATACTCTGAAAGCCTGTCGATAAAATAAGGCTCTTGTCCCATCAGGAAATAGATGGGCTTTAGCTGGCCCGACCTGATGGCTTTTACGAGTTCTTTGACTTCTTCCATTGAAAATAAATTGTGATCTTTGTGAGGTGAAGAAACTGAATTTTCATTCGTATAGCTTCAGGTTCAAAAATAGGGAAAATAAAGCGCTTATTTTTGACGAAGTCCGCAAAAAATTCGTGGTATTGAACCCTGAAGAATGGGTTCGGCAGCATTGTATTCAGTATCTCATTCAGAATAAGAAAATCCCAAAATCCTTGATCAATGCTGAAAAGCAGCTGAAAGTAAATGACCTGAATAAACGCTATGACATCGTGGCTTTTCATCCCGATGGAAGGATATTTCTTATCGTTGAATGCAAAGCACCATCAGTTTCGATAAACCAGGAAACCTTTGACCAGATAGCCCGATACAATCTTTCTCTGAATGCCGACTACTTAATGATCACAAATGGATTAGACCATTATTTTTGTCGCATGGATTTCGACAATAAAACCTATCATTTCTTGAAAGAAATTCCTAATTTTGAGTTATGACCAACAGGCTATTAATCACACTTGCACTTGCGGCATTTCCTGTATTATTATTTGCACAAGACCACGAACTATTAGGTACCTGGGAATCTTTAGATCCCGACGAACCTGTTCATATGATATTAGATGAAGAGGGTTTTATCACCTTTAAAGTCAATGGCCAATTAATGGGTGGCAAAGGGTATAATGTTGATGGAAACCTGGTTCGTATGACATACAAAACCCATGTCAAGCAGTCAAAATTAAAAATTACCATAACTATTAAAGACCTCATGCGGAAGGAGGTCCTGAAACGCGACACAGGCACCATTGTGTTTAAAGATCCTAATAATATTGAAATGTGTTTCAAGAAACCATCGGAGAACGAAATGGACCGCCACACCAACGACTGTCGTAATTTTCTGAAAATCATGTAAGGTGAAAACAGCCATTGTTATATTGAATTGGAATGGCGTGACACTTCTGAAGCAGTTTCTGCCATCGGTTGTGGCCAATTCTGAATCTGTCAGCATCTATGTAATAGACAATGCATCTGAAGATAATTCAGTTGACTTCATTACATCTAATTTTCCCGAAATAGAACTTATTCATTTAGAAAAAAACTTAGGTTATGCCGGAGGTTATAATGAAGGTTTGAAAACAATAAAGGCCGACCTGATTTGCCTGATGAACAATGATATAAAAGTTGAGCAAGGATGGCTTCAACCGGTTTTAGATGCCTTCGAACAGAATGAAGATCTGGGGGCCGCTCAACCAACATTGCTGGATTTGAACCGACCGGATTACTTTGAATATGCCGGAGCTGCAGGTGGATATATCGATAAATATGGATTTCCATTTTGTCGAGGCAGGCTATTTGAAAACCTTGAGCAGGACAAGGGTCAATACGATGATAATAGTGATATTTTCTGGGCTTCCGGGGCATGCCTGTTTATTCGAAGAGAACTTTTTGACCGGCTTGGAGGTTTTGATACCAGGTTTTTTGCCCATATGGAAGAAGTTGATCTTTGCTGGAGATTATACCATAAAGGGTATGCGGTAAAACATATTTATCAATCGAAAGTCTATCACCTTGGAGGAGGAACATTGAGTCATAGCAGTCCGAGAAAAACTTTCCTCAACTTTCGGAATTCACTCTATATGCTTTATAAAAACCTGCCTGCTAAATATCGTTTTAAAATTATATTTACCAGGCTCATTTTGGATGGTATCGCTGCTGTTAAATTCTTTTTTGAAGCGCAACCTGCACATAGCCTTGCTGTCCTGAAGGCTCATCTTTCCTATTATGGCAGTTTCTCTAAATTGGATCCTGTTGAAAATGTTGCGGACAGACCTAATAAATATTACTACACCCCATCTGTTGTCTGGTCATATTTCTTGAAAGGAAAGAAAACTTTCGACCGTTTATAAGTCCGTTAGTAAAAGTTTTGTTAATCGGTTCATGAGGCATCAGATTTTAAATACTTTTGTCAATGATCTATTGAAAAACATTTAAACCTATTATGAAAAAATTACTTGTACTTAGTTTAATGTCTCTTCTTCTCGCTTCATGTGTGTCGAAAAAGGAATATACAGCTTTACAGGCCAAGCAAAAAGAAACTGAAGACCTGTTAAACACAGCTACGGTTAAATTGAATTCCTGCCTTGAAGACAGGGCATCAGCCATGGCAAGAGCCACAGCCTTGGATGAGCAAATTGCCGATTTGAGAAAGTCAAATGAAAATCTAATTCAGAGCAACAAAGATCTGACCATGCTAACTGCAAAGGGTGCGGAGAATGTTGAGAAAACCCTCGAAAGCTTAAGGGAGAAAGATTTAAGAATTACACGACTGCAAGATGCGGTTACCAAAAAGGACAGTGTTATGCTCGCCCTGGTAACAAGCCTGAAAAAAGAAGTTGGTATTGATGATCCAGATATTGAAGTTAATGTTGAGAAAGGCGTTGTGTTTATCTCTATTGCAGACAAGCTCTTGTTCAAGAGTGGAAGTTATACGGTAACATCCAGAGCTCAGGATATTCTTGGCAAAGTTGCCAAAGTCATTAACAGCAAACCGAATTTCGAAGCGATGGTAGAAGCACATACCGATAATGTTCCTTATCAAAAAGGACTGTTGCTAGACAACTGGGATTTGAGTGTTAAACGAGCTACATCTGTGGTTAGAGTTCTTGAAGACCTAAAGGTTAATCCGCAGCAACTCATTGCCTCAGGACGTAGTTACCATGTACCATTAGTAGCTAATGACACACCTGATAACAGGCAAAGAAACAGAAGGACCAGGATAGTTGTATTGCCGAAAATTGACGAATTCTACGAGATGATTGAAAATGAAATGAGGGAATTATCGGCTGGAGGAGAATAACATTTTCCATATATTTTAATAAAACCCGGTTTCAAGAACTGGGTTTTTTGTTTTAGAATATTTCAAGATCACCCTTGCCTTCTCGCAATATAATGGGTTCTTCCTGTGATAGATCGATTATTGTTGAGGGATCGTTTCCACCATATCCTCCATCAATTACTATATCTACCAACTTATGCCATTTATCATAAATCAGTTCGGGATCGGTTGTATATTCAAGAATGTCGTCCTCGTCATGGATCGATGTTGACATAATCGGATTCCCAAGGTTCCTGACCAGTTCCAGGATAATTTCATTATCTGGAATCCGGATTCCAACAGTTTTTTTATTTTTAAATGGCTTCGGAAGCGATTTCGAGCTGGGCAGCACATAAGTATAAGGTCCCGGCAGGGTACGCTTAAGCAATTTGAACGTATAAGTATCTATTTGCTTGACATAATCGCTTAAATTACTCAGATCATGACAGATGAAAGACAAATTCGATTTGGCGAGTTTAATGCCCTTGATCCGAGCAATTTTTTCCAGGGCTTTTGTCTTGGTTATATCGCATCCTAAACCATAGATGGTATCGGTTGGATAAATGACCAAACCACCTTTTCGTAAACAGTCCACTACTTTCGAAATAGCTTTCGGATTGGGATTCTGTTCATAGATTTTGATAAACTCGGCCATGATCAATTCAGAATCTCCAATTTCGCAAAACGAAGCAATAGTTTTTTCAAGCCAACAGATTCAAACTGAATTTCAGCTTTTATATCAGCTCCTTTGCCTTCAATTTTTATAACCTCCCCATTACCGAATCGCTGATGATTAACGCGTTGACCAACCTCGAGCTTAGTTAAAGTTGTACCCTTTGATTTGGGTGAAGATTGTATGGGTTTTAATTTCTTCGGAACGGAGATCTTGAAAGCCTCCGCTTTTTTACTTTTTGACCTGGCTGTAACTTTCGATCGCTTTGTCGGTTTAGGGACATCTCCAAAAATACTGGCATCCAGCATGGGATTAAAACGTCTTTCCTGGATCGGCGTCAGGATATCGAGGTACTGCTCATCAATCTCTTCAATAAACCGGCTTGGCTCAGAATCGATCAATTTCCCCCAGCGATAACGCGACAATGCATAGGTTAAATATACCTGCTTTTCTGCCCTTGTCAATGCTACATAAAACAATCGTCTTTCCTCTTCCAGTTCACTACGGGTATTCATACTCATAGCACTGGGAAATAAATCTTCTTCCAATCCAACTATATAGACAAATGGAAACTCGAGGCCCTTGGCCAAATGTATAGTCATTAGTGCAACCCGATCAGAGTTCTTGTCGTCCTTGTCCAAATCGGTGGCTAAAGCAACGTCTTCGAGGAATTCAGTTAGAGAACCTGTGGTATCTGCTAGCTCCTTTTGCCCTTCAACAAAATCCCGAATACCGTTGAGCAATTCTTCTATATTTTCAATTCTGGTAATACCTTCCGGTGTACCATCCTTATTGAATTCACGAATCAGCCCGCTTACCTTAACCACATGCTCTGTCAGTTCGAAAGCATTATGCTTCTGGTTCATGACCTGCAGGCTTTGGATCATGATGACGAAATCCTTCAGCTTGTTCCTGGTTCCGGAATTGACATTTACATTGAGTTCATCAATCTTTGATATGACATCAAAAATCGAAAGGTTATAAGCATTGGCAGCAACGATTAGTTTGTCTATTGTGGTCTGCCCTATTCCCCTTGCAGGGAAATTAATTATCCGCTTAAGAGCTTCCTCATCCGCAGGATTTATAATTAATCGCAAATAAGATAAAACATCTTTGATCTCCTTTCTTTGGTAAAATGACAATCCGCCATAAATCCGGTATGGAATATCGCGCTTGCGCAGTGCATCTTCAATAGAACGGGACTGGGCATTGGTGCGATACAATACAGCAAAATCGGAGTTTTTCATTTGCTGCTTCATCTTTTCCTCAAAAATGGAACTGGCCACGTAGCGTCCTTCATCGGCATCGGTCATCAATCGATTGACCTTTATTTTCTGACCGTGTTCATTGGCAGTCCAAACCACCTTATCAAGCTTCATGGTATTCTTTTCAATGACCGAATTGGCAGCATTCACAATACTCTTGGTCGATCGATAGTTCTGTTCCAGTCTGAAGAGTTTGGCATCGGGGTAGTCTCGTTGGAAATTAAGAATGTTATTGATATTCGCTCCCCGGAATGCATAAATGCTTTGGGAGTCATCCCCTACGACACTGATATTCTGAAAGCGGTCGGCTAGTGCCCGGACAATCAGATATTGTGAATGGTTGGTATCCTGATACTCGTCGACCAAAATATACCGGAATCGATCCTGGTATCTGGCAAGAACCTCCGGGAACCTTGTGAGCAACTCGTTGGTCTTCAACAAAAGGTCATCAAAATCCATCGCACCTGCCTTAAAACATCGGGCAACGTACTCCTTATAGATATCGCCCAGCCTTGGACGCCTGGCCATGGTATCAGCTTCTATAAGTTCGGGGTTTTGAAAATAGGCCTTGACCGTTATCAAGTTGTTCTTATAGGAAGAGATACGGGAGAATATCTGTTTATATTTATAAATATCCTTATCCAGTTTCAACTCTTTGATTATGGATGAAACCAAACGCTGTGAATCCTGTGTATCATAAATGGTAAAGTTTGAAGGATAGCCTAATTTATCGGCTTCAAACCTCAGTATCCTGGCAAATACAGAATGAAAGGTTCCCATCCACAAATTCTTGGCTTCGCTTTCTCCAACAATCCTGGCAATTCTTTCCTTCATTTCTCGCGCCGCCTTATTCGTAAACGTCAGCGCCAGTATATTGAAAGGATCGATGCCCTGACTCATCAAATAGGCAATTTTATAGGTCAGCACACGGGTTTTCCCAGATCCTGCCCCGGCAATGATAATCATAGGGCCATCCTTCTGTAAAGTGGCTTCCAGTTGGGCTTCATTCAGATGTTTCAGATAAGATTCCAAAGACAATTCTTAAAAGGGTGAAATTAGCTATTGTTGCTTATTTTTAGCGAGTAGCTCCTCAATAGTTATAAACAATTCATATAAGCAACGGGCATTGCACAAATTTAAATATATTTAAGGCTAAAATCAGGAATTATGCTTCTAAAACAAGCTGTATTTTCCATCTGTTTCTGCTTGAGCTTAATGGTTGTTGCTCAGCAGGATCGGGTCATGGGAAAGGCCATTAAAGAATTCGGAGAAACTTTTAAAATTGACAATCCGGAAATAGCTACCGATACCGGCTTAACACATAAGGTAATTTTTGATGTTTCTAAATCTTCCGAAGATAAATCCACAATAAATAAATATATCGAAACAGCCGCCCGGTTTTTGAATATGCATATGGATGCAGGGATGAAATCTGATCAGTTGCATGTTGCCATGACCATACATGGCGGGGCCTGGCAGGATATCCTTACCAATGAGGCCTATAAAGAACTATATGGAGTCCCTAACCCTAATGCCCCTTTAATCAAAGCCCTGACAGAAGCCGGGGCAGAAATAATCCTCTGCGGACAAACCAAGGCCTTCAGAGGCGTGGAAGCAAAAGATAAGCTTCCTGAGGTGAAGGTGGCCTTATCAGCTATGACGGCTCTGCTTCAGTTTCAAAACAACGGATATAAATTCATCAAATTCTAAATAATAAAATGAAAAAATTAATTCTGATTACAGTTATGTTAATGACCTCGCTGGCTATGGCTCAGTACGGCATGGACAAAGATATTGCCGAGATTGAACCCAAAGTTATTGACTGGCGTCGTCATTTTCATCAAAATCCTGAATTATCAAATCGTGAGTTTAAAACTGCTGATAAGATTGCAGCTCATTTAAAATCATTGGGAATGGAAGTTCAAACGGGAATTGCTCACACTGGAGTAGTTGGGATTCTGAAAGGAGACAACCCGGGGAAAGTCGTTGGACTTCGCGCCGATATCGATGGTCTGCCCGTTACCGAGCGCACAGATGTTCCTTTTAAATCAACAGTAAAAACAACCTTCAGAGGTGTTGAAACCGGTGTAATGCATGCCTGTGGTCACGACACCCATATTGCTATTTTAATGGGAGTTGCCGAGGTCCTGTCAAACAATAAGGATAAAATCAACGGCTCCATAAAATTTATATTCCAACCAGCTGAAGAGGGAGCACCACCGGGAGAAGAAGGCGGTGCTGAACTTATGGTAAAAGAGGGCGTTCTTGACAACCCCAAAGTAGATGCGATATTTGGCTTGCATATTGGTGCCGGGCAGAATGTAAATACCATTGCTTACAGGCCCGGAGGAATTATGGCTGCAACTCAAAGTTTTGAGATTCACGTTAAAGGAAAACAAAGTCATGGTTCTACTCCCTGGACCGGGATCGATCCTATTATGATCAGTGCTAAAATCATTGACGGACTTCAGACGCTGGTTAGTCGTGAAATGCAACTCACTGAAGAAGCAGTCGTTCTGACTATTGGAAAGATCAGCAGCGGTATTCGCCAAAATATTATTCCTGAGGAGGCTCATATGCTGGGAACATTGAGAACTCTGGACTATAAAATGCAAAAACAAATCAATGAAAGAATGAAAGAAATGGTTCCTGCCATTGCAAAGGCATACAGGGCAGAAGCTACCATTGAAATTGATAAGGGATATCCCATCACCTATAACGACCCGGAATTGACTAAAATGATGCTCCCTTCTCTTCAATCAGCAGCTGGGAATGAAAAAGTCATCGAGATCAAGGCCATTACAGGGGCTGAGGACTTTTCTTTCTTCCAGGAAAAGATTCCAGGACTATATTTTTTCCTTGGTGGTAAACCAGTAGATATTGCAGAAAGAGATGCAGCTCCGCACCACACACCCGATTTCTATATCGATGAAAGCGGCATGCTACTGGGAGTTAAAAGCTTTATTCAACTTTCGCTTGATTATTTAAATCGATAGGAATGGATAGCGTCCTTGCTTTTCTTGCGTCTATACCATGGTGGGCCTGGATATTGGTTGTACTGGGATTGGTCGCCATCCGCGATATTTTTGTACAGAAAAAACATACTATAAGCCATAATTATCCCATTGTCGGGCACCTCAGGTATTTCATGGAGAGCATTGGTCCTGAAATGCGTCAATATTTCGTGGCCAACAACAGGGAAGAGTTACCATTTAACCGAATTGAACGCAGTTGGATCTACGCATCTGCCAAAAAAGAGAATAATTATGAAGGTTTTGGAACGGATCGGGATATCTATGCGCATCAACATATATTCATCAATAATGCGATGATGCCTTTTAGGTTGAAAAAAGATCATCCGAATGCCATTGACAAATCCTTTTTACCCAGTGCAAAGATCATTGGTGAGTATAATAAACGTAAGAAGCCATATCGTCCGGGATCCGTAATTAATGTCTCGGCTATGAGTTTCGGATCGCTTTCGGCAAAGGCAGTTGAATCCTTAAATAAGGGAATCAAACTGGCAGGAGCCTTTCATAATACAGGGGAAGGCGGATTGTCGCCTTATCATTGTAATGGTGGTGATGTGATCTTTCACTTCGGAACAGGGTATTTCGGTGTGCGGGATAAGGATGGAAATTTTTCAATGGATAAAATGGTTGAAATGGTTGAAAATCATCCTTATATAAAGGCCATTGAAATCAAATTATCACAAGGTGCCAAGCCAGGCAAAGGAGGCGTTTTACCTGGAAAAAAGATCAGCAGGGAGATAGCAGAAATCAGAGGTGTGGAAATAGGCAAGGATGTGCTCTCTCCTCCTACGCACTCAGCCTTTAAAAGTGTTAAGGAATTGGCCGATTTAATTGAAGCCATTGCAGAACGGACAGGGCTGCCGGTTGGTATCAAGGCTGCTGTGGGAAAATTGGATCAGTGGGAGGAACTCGCCGATATTATGATTGAGACTGGCACAGGACCTGATTTTATTACCGTTGATGGTGGTGAAGGCGGTACCGGGGCAGCTCCACCCAGTTTTGCCGACCATGTGTCTTTACCATGGGTTTATGGTTTCAGCGACTTATACAAAATGTTTCAAAATAAGGGCCTGACTAAACGCCTGGTATTTATTGGGAGCGGAAAACTCGGATTTCCGGCCAAGGCTGCTATGGCCTTTTCTATGGGTGCCGATATTATTAATGTAGCCCGTGAGGCTATGATGAGCATAGGATGTATACAGGCCCAGGTCTGCCATACTAATCGTTGTCCGAGTGGTGTGGCGACCCAAAGCAAGTGGCTTCAAAATGGGATTAATGTCCCATTGAAGTCGGAGCGGTTAGCCCAGTATTTTAAAACGTTCAGAAAGGAATTAATAGAAATTACGCATGCTGCAGGGTACGAACATCCTTGTCAGTTCGTTATGTCTGATATCGATGTTAATGTTGATGACCATAATCTTTCCGAAGAAATGGATAAAACATATAATTATAAAAAAGACCCTGTACCCTTCAACTCCATGCAGGAACTAAAAGATTGTATATATTTAGGAGGAAAAATCAACTGATAAACTACTTAATATGGAAATTTCAAAGATTTTTGAATTACTGTTTTATACTGTTCCTGCCCTGGTAACAGGAATAATAGCGTTCTATTTTTTTAAGGAACACACCAAAAATGAAGATGGTAGACGTCGCTTCCTTTTGCATAAAGATATGCAGGTTCATACCTTGCCGTTGCGACTTCAGGCTTATGAGCGTATGGTTCTTTTTCTCGAGCGAATTGCTCCGAATAATTTAATTCCAAGAATACAGCCAACTTCCTCAGATAAAAATAGTTATGAAGTTTTACTTATAGCAACAATTGAACAGGAATATGATCACAATCTATCCCAGCAAATCTATGTATCGGATGAGTGTTGGAATGTTATAGCAGCGGCAAAGGCTGCCACCGTTCAGATCATAAGAAAAGCTGGATTGTCTGATAAAATTGACTCTTCCGATAAACTTCGTGAAGTGGTTTTAACCGAAATGATGGAAAAACGCGCACCCAGCG
>JABDPU010000050.1 GCA_013042625.1 Flavobacteriaceae bacterium
TGAACAAATATAACGAAAACCATCCCAAATTATGATTCGGGATGGTTTATTTAGGGTTGGTTGATTAGTTGACCCTGTATCAGGTTTTCTGATTGATTGATTTATTGTTTTCTTACGCTGCCCGACATACCGTCGCGTTTTGACACCTTTTCGGGATCGCCATAATATTTGATATCACCGCCGCTGGAAGCTTTTGCGGTAAGTTCTAAAGAAGCATGGACAGTAATATCGGCACCACTGTTGGCCCTGGCTTCACAGGTGGCTGTTTTAAGGTTACCTGCTTTGATATCGCTTCCACTATTTGCTTCTGCAAACATAATATTAGCCGTTCCTGAAAGCCTGAGGTCGCTTCCACTCGTAGATACACATTCCACCACGTCGACATCAATAGCTAATTCCATATCACTTCCACTGTTGGTATGTAATTCAAGGTTATTGGCTTTAATAACATTGGTTGAGAAGACATCGCTTCCCGAGGTGGCTGTAATGCGATCCACATCAGTAAATTCAACAAATACTTTTTGCGATCTTGATGAAGTAATATTTTCATCGGCATAAATATAAAGGGTGTTATTTTCAACTTCAGTGATGATAATATCCATTAAGTTTTCATCAGCTTCTACTGAAATATCCACTTCATCCCCCTGAGTTAAGTAAACATCCAGTCCGCGGCTTACTTCAATTTCATTGAAATCGGTTGATACCTCGCGATCATCGGTCTGAACATTTCCGTTTCCCCGGACTCCAAATCCGAAGTCTCCCTGGAAATTACAGGACAACATGAATAGGCTAAGAATGGTTCCGACGATAATTTTTGTTATAGTTGTCATGATTTTAGTTTTTGTTTTGATTGATTTAATTGTGATTCAAATATATCTCTATCCAGAGTCTGACAATAATGTCAATGACTCAATTGTTGAATTCGTCTGACGAATTGTTAATCATCATTCGTTTTGATATTGATTCCTGAGGAATCGATCTTTACCTGAACGTCGTCGTCCTTGATTTCCAGTCCGTCATCGTCAAGTTTGAATTTGGTATCCTCATCTTTAATATCCACTTTAAAACGTTTTTCATCCGGACAGTCCAGACAGATAACGTCATCGTCGATTACCTGCAGGTAATGCTCCTCAAATCCGTTATCCAATATATCCCTGTAATAGGATGTATTTCTGTGGAATGAATAGGTATTACCATCGGCATAGATCACACTTCCTTCAGGAAGGTAAACGATAACCTGAATTTCCTGATCCCTTAATTTATTGGAAGCCGGAGTTGTGAAAAAACCATTCAGTAGAAGTTCATTGCCTGATAATCGATATCCATAATCAATTTTACCTGCTCTGTCTCTTGCTTCGGAATAGCTTCCGCCTCTTGCATTTTTCTCCACATTGACATAACCAAGAGAATCTTTCGTTGAACGGAAAATGAGTCTTACGTTTGAGGAGTATATGATCCGATCATCCTGCTCATCTTCAATGATATCGAAGTCATAATCCCTGTAAATTCCTCTGGAATACTCGTCGTTTCCAACCATCCGTATTACCATGGTGTCATTAGCTTTAATATTCAGCTCATATTTATCTGTAACGCTGGCTTCCCGCGAGAATTCATGTACTTCCTTAGCAGCGAATACAGCCAGGACGATAATGGACGTCAGCCAGATGCCGAGCAGGGCTATATTAACCCCTTTGCGTAACGGCTTGACATTGTTGATCAATATCTTCAAACCGAGGATAAAGATGTAGAAAAACGGTATTCCTACAACGGCCAGTACCAGCAATGAGATTAACCAGATCGGTAAGGTTGAGGAATAAAATATGTCTGCAAAATCAACACCAGGGAAGTGGAATAAATCGGCCACACCTGCGGACAGTAATCCAATGATCAAGGCAATTAATGTAGTTGCACCTACAATAATTAGAATGATTCCTATGAATTTTGCAACAACTTTAAAAAAGAAAAGGATGACATTTCCAAGGGCTTCGAAAAAAGAACGGGATGTCGACTTCACCCTTTCGCCACTAGGGAGGCGACCGGCAACATCGTCAATACTGTCCTTAACATTACCAAACCCTTCTTTAACCTTTTCTTCTATATTGGTAATGTTAACAGGCTTTCCCGTCATAGCCAGTTTGTCGGCTGTACTTTCGGCCACCGGCATGAGTATCCATAACAGGATATACAGCAATATTCCCGTGCCTGCTCCAAAGAACAGTACAATCCAGGCCAGCCTTATCCATAAGGTATCGATACCAAAGTATTGGGCAAGTCCGGCAGAAACGCCACCTATATAGGCATTGTCTTTATCACGGAATAATTTTCTGCCACTACTACTGGCTTTATATTGAGCACGAGGCTCGTCTTCGAAGATCTCTTCATCAACCATGTAATCTTCTGGTTGACCCATGATGGCGATCACTTCGTCTACTTCTTTCGTTGAAACAACCTGCTTCTCGTTCTGTACACGCTCATTAAAGAGTTCTGCAACTCGGGCTTCGATATCGGCAATGATCTCGTTTCTCCCCTGAGAATCTGTAAATGAACGTTTAATGGCGTCAAGATAGCGTTGTAGTTTTAAGTATGCGTCTTCGTCTATGTGGAAGAAAATACCTGCTAGATTTATGTTGACTGTTTTATTCATTTTTTAGCTGTTTTTTGACTTGTTACTAGGTTAACTGCGTTTTGTAATTCGCTCCAAGTCGTATTGAGTTCGTTTAAAAATAGTTTTCCGGTTTCAGTTAACCCATAGTATTTTCTTGGAGGTCCAGATGTAGATTCTTCCCATCTGTAATTGAGAAGGCCCGCATTCTTCAAGCGCGTAAGCAGGGGATAAATCGTACCCTCTACTACCAGCATCTTCGCATCTTTCAAGGTGCCCAATATCTCGGCGACATAGGCATCTTCATCTTTGAGAACGGATAAGATGCAATACTCCAGTACGCCCTTACGCATTTGTGCTTTTGTATTCTCTATTTTCATGTGTTAGATTTTGTTTTATTTCTAAACATCACATGCAATGATAAGATGTCATAATGATTAGAATTTCGGTTCGTAATAACTGTTCGTTTTTTGATTGATGATTGATTGATGATTGATGATTATTTTAAAAAATTGATTGTTATCGGGTATTTATACAACTCGCCATTATTTGCCTTGGTAGTTGCAATTATTATGAAAACGATCTCCAGTACAATGGCCGCTAAAGCAAGCAGTCCGATTAGTATGGTAAACAGGATCACATTAAAGCTATCATGTCTTGAAATATGAAAATCGAAATCATAACCAAACCAGAAATCGGGAAAATCAAAGCTGTGAAATACACCGAATAAAAACAATGGAATAGACAGACATGAAATAACAACCAGGTAAAGAAATATACTAAGCTGAAAATTCAAACAGGCTTTTCCATGCTTATCGATAAAGTCTGATTTATCTTTATTCATAGTCCAGAAAATCAAAGGCATTATAAAATTTCCAAAAGGAAACAAATACTTAGAAAGAGCTGACAGATGAATAACCGAAGCTATGTTTTTTTGGTGGGTTGATAATGTCATTATTAAAAGTATATAATAGTTTCTTATGCAAATATATGGCTAAAAGAAGGTATTATGCAAAACCCAGTAGTATATTTTAACATATAATTAACAAATACAGATTGAATTATTTTGGGTAATTTGCACGGAAAACAACTGTCCATGAAGCTCACAGCTCGACAAGTCAATCGTTTTAATATGTTCAAATTGCCGGCGGCATACTTTACCGGAGTGCGGGCTAAATCACTTGATGATAATCAATGTACTGTTCAGGTAAAACATAAATGGATTAATCAAAATCCCTTTCGTTCCATGTTTTGGGCTGTTCAGGGGATGGCTGCGGAATTGACTACAGGAGCACTTGTTATGGGCAAAATCCATGATTCGGGTAAGTCGGTTTCAATGCTTGTGCTTAATAATCGTGCGGAATTCAGAAAAAAAGCAACCGGTAAGATTACATTTATATGTGATGAAGGAAATAAAATTGATGATGCCCTGAAGCAGACTATTGAAACAGGGGAGGGGCAGACGGTATGGTTAAATGCATATGGTACCAACCAAGATGGAGTAGTGGTTTCCAATTTTGATTTTGAATGGACCCTTAAATTAAAATCGAAAAAGTAAGTTGTAACAGATTGATTCTAATAACAACCAATAAGCGAACAAAACCATAAAAAATGACAGCACACGAAATAGATTATCGCATTTATGGCGAGGAAATGCAATTTGTAGAAATAGAACTGGATCCCCAGGAAGGCGTAATAGCCGAAGCCGGGAGTTTCATGATGATGGATGATGGCATTAAAATGAGTACTATTTTTGGGGACGGATCAAAAAAGGACGAGGGCTTCCTTGGAAAAATTCTGGGAGCAGGAAAAAGAATTCTTACAGGTGAAAGCCTTTTTATGACGGCTTTCTATAATACGGTCAGCGGCAAGCAGAACGTCAGCTTTGCTTCTCCTTACCCGGGGAAAATTGTACCGATCGATCTCACCGAGTTCGGAGGCAAGTTTATTTGTCAGAAAGATGCATTTTTATGCGCTGCCAAGGGTGTAAGTGTTGGTATTGAATTCAGTAAAAAACTTGGAAGAGGTCTTTTTGGAGGAGAGGGATTTATCATGCAAAAACTCGAGGGTGATGGCATGGCCTTTGTTCATGCAGGCGGAACCATGGCAAAACGCGAATTGCAGACAGGAGAGACACTACGGGTTGACACGGGATGCATTGTTGGATTTACTCAGGATGTTGATTATGATATCGAGTTTGTCGGGGGAATAAAAAACACAGTCTTCGGTGGTGAAGGCCTGTTCTTTGCAAAACTTCAAGGGCCGGGAACGGTTTATGTGCAATCCCTGCCGTTCAGCAGGCTTGCAGGACGAGTGCTGGCCAGTGCACCTCAGAGAGGTGGCAGAGACAAGGGAGAAGGCAGTATATTAGGAGGAATTGGTGATATACTGGATGGAGATAATCGGTTTTAGTTTTTCTTTAGAGATATTTTAACATGCTATTGTAAGCACTCATTATCAGAAGGTTAACTAGAATTAATGTGTTAAACTTATCCTTAATTCAAAGTTGAACTCAATTTTTTGTTAAATTAGGGGTTATTAATTTTAAACCTATTGCGTATAGTATAGTTCTACTCCTATTAATTTGTTCAACTAAAAACTAATTGCATATGGCAAGAGCAATGTTCGAATACACCAAAACGGTCTTGCAAAAAGTCAGTTTTGATGTTAATTTGTTCTGCAAGGAGGTAAAAAAAGCAATGAAACGCTTGCTACCATACGAGATTGAAGAGTTAAGAATTTTTATCCAATCTCTGATCCAGCAGAATCCGGACCTTCAACAAAGTTTAGTGTATTTAAAATCATAACCAAAAGCGGCTTTAACGGCCGCTTTTTTATTTCTTAATCGGACTGATAATATCCACATTCTGAAAAGCAATTGCACCGCGGATTATTCCGGAGATAACTTGCTGCAATGCTTCAATGATCTGCATTTTCAATTCACTTTTGTGAAAGATCAAACTCACTTCCCTTGCCGGAGTCGGCTCATTGAAATGATGCAACCTGTCCTTTTCCTTTTCCTTGATGTCCAATGTATGCAAGAAGGGTAACATGGTCATACCATAGCCCTCATTGGCCAATTTCACCAGCATCTCAATACTGCCACTCTCAAGTTGGAAATGTTCATCATCATGATTTTTCAAAGCTTTACAGAGATTAATCACACCATCACGAAAACAATGACCGTCCTCTAACAATAGCATATCATTTAAATCTAAATCTGACACATCTATGTTCTTCGAGCTATTCAGCCGATGTGAACCCGGGATATAAGCCACAAATGGCTCATAATATAGCGGACGTTCAACGATCTGGTCGTTCTCAACTGGTGTCGCTGCAATTGCAGCGTCAAGATGGCCATCAATCAAGCGCTGAATGATCTCTTCAGTGGTCAGTTCCTCAATCTTTAATTTTACCTTAGGAAACCTCTTTATAAAGGTTTTAAGGAACATAGGCAGTAGAGTTGGCATAACGGTTGGAATGATACCCAGACGAAATTCACCTCCTATAAATCCTTTCTGTTGATCAACTATATCCTGAATCCGGTCTGCCTCGTTAACAATGTTCTTTGCCTGGTAAACAATTTTATTTCCGATCTCGGTCAATTCAATAGGCTTTTTACTTCGATCAAATATTTGTATATCCAATTCATCTTCAAGTTTCTGAATCTGCATGCTCAAGGTCGGTTGGGTAACAAAGCATTTCTCGGCAGCCTTAGTAAAATTCTGATGTTCCGCTACTGCCAGTACATAATATAATTGAGTGATAGTCATAAAAAATTGAATTAGGTTATAAATGTATAAAAACTATCGATAAAATTTATTATAACTGGAGTTAACCATAGATTATATTTGTGGTAATAATAACAGAAATAAGGATAAAAAAACATGATAGCACAAGTAAATAGTATCGGATTAGACACAGATAAATCAAAGGATTTATCGGAAAAATTAAACGTTTTGTTGGCCAATTTCCAGGTCTATTACCAAAACCTGAGAGGAATTCATTGGAATATTAAAGGAAAGCGATTCTTTGATCTACATACCAAATTTGAACAATTATATGATGATGCGAACATCAAGGTAGATGAAATAGCAGAACGGATCCTCACTCTCGGTGAAGTACCACTGCATACTTTTGAAGATTATTCTGAAATGGCTTCTGTGCCTGTCGGAAAAAATATTAGCCAAGATGAGAACGCTGTGCAATTGATTGTAGATTCACTCTCTGAATTGCTCAAAATAGAACGCATAATTCTTAATGCTTCCGATATTGCAAAGGATGAAGGAACGAATTCGATGATGAGTGATCTGATTACCGAACAAGAAAAAACCGTTTGGATGATGAAGGCCTGGCTGAATGAACCGGTTTAGATTGACTGATAATTGAAAATCCCGCCAGCGAGCGGGATTTTTTTAGAATCGAATTTTTATTTCCTGGTCTTTACTACCCATTTCAAACTTGGCATCTGCAAATTGGGGAGGACCGAAACTCATGGGATTATTTGACATCCCATAGTGCTCCTTGGGCATCCCGCTAACTTCATAATCCATGCGATTGTTTTCATTTTCGTCATGTAAGATCATTATGGCATAAGTCCCTGGCTTGACATCTGTAAAGGTAATTTCAACGGTTTCCCCTTTTATTTTAGACTCCGAATTCTTAATACCGGGTCCCTTCATAAAAGTTTCGGAAGTATGAAGCGATGCAAGGATCTTTCCGTTTTCGTTCAAAATGTTTTCAACGGTTACGGTAATGGTTTGTGCCTCACTGATGAATGATAAGGCGAGAAATGCGATTAATAGTGAAAAAGTCTTCATGAGTATTGCGTTTTTTGATTTTCAATTCAAATATCCAACAATAGCCGCATTATCAACAATGCGAATGTCTCAATTGTAGAATTCCTATGATGAATTGTTTATAGAAGGCCTCTGGCCTTTATTTCAAGATAAGTATTTATAGTATCAATGGTCAGATCTTCAGGAGTGGTAAGAATTGAATAGATACCATATTTCTTAAGTTCACTAACAATAAGCCGCTTTTCAAAGGCAAATTTTTCGGCAATAACCTTGTCGTATACCTGTTGTACGGTTTCAGCCTTGGTGGAAATCAACTCGTTGAGCTCGGTATTTTTAAAAAAGATAACCACTAACAAATGATTTTTAGCTATGCCTTTCAAATAAGGGAGCTGCCTGTACAGTCCGTCAAGAGTTTCGAAGTTTGTATAAAGCAGTATCAGGCTTCTCTGGGTAATATGACGTTTGATATCGGCATACAACCGACTGAAATCACTTTCGAAGAAATCGGTGCTGACATTATACAACTTCTCCATGATCAGGTTCATTTGTGAGGTTCGCTTTTCTGCTACTACCATATTATCGACCTGTTTGGAAAAGGAAAATATTCCGGCCTTGTCATGTTTTTTTAAAGCCACATTTGAAATGACCAATGAGGAATTGATGGCATAGTCTAATAAGGTCAGCCCGTTAAATGGCATTTTCATCACCCGGCCCTTATCGATTACCGAATAAACCGGTTGGGACTTTTCATCCTGGTATTGATTCACCATCAGGTGGTTTTTCTTGGCTGTAGCCTTCCAGTTGATTGTGCGGATATCATCACCTTGCACATAGTCTTTGATTTGTTCGAACTCCATGGTATGCCCAATTCGCCTGATTTTTTTTATACCATACTGCTGAAGGTTATTACTGATCGCAAGAAGATCGTATTTCTTTAACTGAATAAAACTCGGATAGGTGGGGATCATGGCTCTGTCATCAGAAATGAAACGTCGTGAGACCAGTCCGAGGACCGATGAGGCGTAAACATTCAATCGTCCGAAATGATACTCACCTCGTTCCACTGGTCTCAGTTCATACTGAAGGGATGATGAACTGCTGGGAGCAAGTTTACGTTTAATTGCGAAGTTCCGAACCTGGAATTGTTCAGGAATCTCATCAATGATTTTCGCATAAATAGGGATGGTATAGAAGTTCTCCAGTTTCAGTCCTATCGGATTTTGATCACCATTCGAAAACTTCTCCGGTAACAAACGCTCAGCTGATAGGCCCCGTTTCGCGGAGAACAATATCATGATATCCATTAAGGTGAATACCATAAACACAAGCAACAAATACTTTACCACATTAAACAGTTGTGGGAAGACAAAACTCAAAACAAAAAGAATTATGATTCCGAGGCTGATATGGAAAAATCGATTGCGTATATAAAATGGTCGTAAGCGCTTTATCACTATCTAGGAATTTCTACAGCTTCTATAATCTGATTGATGATCTGTTTGGTAGTTATACCTTCCATCTCGCGTTCCGGAGTAACTATAACCCTGTGCTGCAAAACAGGAATGGTCGCCTTCTTAATGTCTTCCGGAGTTACAAAATCACGCCCCGACATGGCAGCAAAGGCCTTAGCTGCTTTAAGTATTGCTATCGATGCGCGTGGAGAAGCACCAAGGTATAAGAACGGATTGTTCCTGGTGCTGATTATGATATCGGCGATGTATTTCACTAAGTGTGATTCTATTCTGATATCATTCATAAGGTCCTGGAATCTTTTAATCTGGTCCTTCGAAAGGTGAGATTTGATCTGATCGGTCTTCTCAGTCCCTTTTAATGCCTGTTCCCGGTTGATGATCTCCACCTCCTCTTCAACATTCGGATAATCGATATCTATTTTAAACAGGAACCGGTCTAACTGAGCTTCAGGTAAACGATAGGTGCCTTCCTGCTCAATCGGATTTTGAGTGGCCAGAACAATAAATGGCAGATCCATCTTGTATTTATGTCCATCGATGGTTATCTGTCTTTCTTCCATCACCTCGAAGAGTGCGGCCTGGGTTTTGGCCGGTGCCCTGTTAATCTCATCAATTAATATCATATTTGAAAAAATAGGACCCTGTTTGAATTCGAACTCGGTGGTTTTCAGGTTAAAGACCGATGTTCCCAAAATATCGCTGGGCATTAGGTCAGGCGTGAATTGTATCCTGCTGAAATCAATATCAAGGGACTTCGAAAGAAGCTTTGCTGAAATAGTTTTTGCCACCCCGGGAACACCTTCAATAAGCGAATGTCCGTTGGCCAGAATTGAGGCCACGAGCATATCTATCATATTTTTTTGACCGACAATTACTTTACTGATCTCCGCCTTGATCATCGATATACCTTGCTGCAGCTCGCTGAGGTCTATTCGATTCTCAAAATGAATATTAGTTTCATCGTTTTGATTAGAATTGCTGCTTTCAGTTGGTTTTTCCTGCTGAGGTTGATGATTCTTATTCTCCTGGTTCTGATCTTCTGTATGTTCCATTGTTAAGGGTTATGAAAGTTCTCAATCGCACGACTTAATTCCAACAGGTCATCTTCATTACAAGCTGTCTTTGCCCTGAGATGTGCGATTAAATTGATTAATTTTTTTATTGTTGATTGTTTTTTGCCTGATTTTAGTGCTAAATATTTCATGAATTTATCATCCAGGATCTGCGTGTCCAGAAAATAAACCCGTCTTACATACTCCAAAAAATACGTAATCTTTTTATCGATGACATTGTCATGATCCTTAGTTTCATAGTATAAATTGCCAATGGTCTTGGTAAATGCCACGGTTGTATTCTCATTGGGTTTGATTATTCTAACCACGCGCTGCTTTCTTTTGGCATTGAATATCACAAATACCAGGATGGTTAATAAGCCCAGGATCCACGCCCATTTCAGAGCGGGTTGACTCAAAATGAATCGCATAGGTGATCTGCTTAATACATTGCGTTTCTTATTGCGGCTGTCAAAGTAAAGCTTATCATCATCTATATAAGAGAGCACAGCTTCGGTATACTTTCTATTATCGTCTTTAAGCAGATTATAATTTGTAAAAACCACCGGTTGAAGATGAAGAAAGAACCGGCCTGAACCATAATCAACCTTCACAAAATTGATCTTTTCTTCAAAACTAAATCTTTGATATCCCAGCACTGTGGTAAAGGTTGAATCCAACTCTGAGAAATAGATATTACTCAGGCCTTTTTCAATTCGTATGGAATCCCTTTTGATTCGATTATTGGCGAAAATCAGGTCGGCTTTTCCGGTGAAGTTATATTCATTCATCAGTTCAATCCCAAGCGTATCCTTTATGACCTCCGGCAGGTAGCTGCTTGAGATAAATATGTCATTGCCATAAGAGGCAAAATCAAGTAATTCCTGGGCGGAAATTTCATCGATCGACAAAGTCTCATCTATATACATATAGGTGCCAGCAATATCATAGTTGTTGCTCTCCCAGTTAAAAAATGAATTGAAATGTTCGTATGGAGTTATACCCAGTTCTTCAATTTCAACCTCAGGAAAAATATTCGGTAATTCATTAAAAAGCACATAGGTTCCATAGGGAGACGTATGGGTTTCATTGTAGGTTTTGCTCCAATTGATGGGTTTTGGTTTGGAGAATTCGATAATCGTAACTCCGATGAAAAGCAGCACAAGGGCAACAACATATATTTTTATGGTCCTTGTCATGCTGTCAGATTATCTATAAATCGGTTAAAGGCTGTTTTGGCTTGCCGAAATTGAACCTCAGTTACGTCGAATTCACCATACCAGATATAGTTATAGAGGTAGGAAGTATAATCGAATGCAGATCTGAGCTGTTCCGATTGAATCTCATCTCTGTAATCACTATTGGTTTTTTCAACATCATAATGAATGATGGCTTTGCTGTTCAATGATTTGAGTAGCCAAAGATAGTAATACCGGATCGCTAACCTGAAATTATTATTCTTTTCGGCCTGCATGATCAGGTTCTTAAAATCTGCTGCCTGAATGTTCGATTCTATATCTGTAACGGGGATTATATTTTTTTCTGAAGATTTTCCGAAAACCCACTGGCCCTCTTTATTCAGAATAGCTTTTACAATAAAAAATGCCACCAGGAGAAATAGAAGGACAGCAGCAATATCTATAAGGAGGTCGGTCGCTTTTTCGGCTTCCTGCCTGTTTTCAAAATTGAACAGATCTTTGAAAAAATCGCTTAGCCATTGTTTAAACCTGGTCCACCAGCCTGAAGACTCAACCTTTCGTTCATATATGAATTCCTCACCCGAATATTTCTCGGAAAGGTTATCGAACCGTCGTTCATTTAAAACCGAATCATCTTTTTGTAAGCTGTCAGCACTGACGCTGCGTGATTCCTGATATTCAAAGGCCTGAACCGGACCAATACTTATTGAAAATAAAAGAGCAATATGAATGAAGAAACCCTTATTCACCACTGCCTATTTGATCGATTACATCTTTGGTGTGAATATTTTCCACCTCTTCTTTCAGGGAATGGTAAATGATCCCCTGGTTAAGGAGAACGATATTATTCAGGAAAATCCCCAGCAAGAATCCACCGATAAAACTGATAACCATAACAACTGTCATCATTCCTCCAACGGCTTCAGGATCGGGATTTCCGCCGGACGAATCGGTAAACAATTGAACCAGTCCGAAGATATAAGCGATAACGGTTATCACATTCTGAATGATATAGCTCATCAGGTAAAACAATCCGGCACATGCCACAGCCGGGAAAAATTTCGATGATAACAGTTTCCAGGCATAACCAAAGGCATCCCAGATTCCCATTTTCCCTTCCAGATATTCACTGAGAGCCAAATAATAGAACAACATCAGTATGGCCATTACGAACGGAATTACGAGTAGGCCGATAATGGTAATAAACAGCACGAATACAATGACGGCA
Organism: Flavobacteriaceae bacterium; assembly: GCA_013042625.1. Lineage (GTDB taxonomy): Bacteria > Bacteroidota > Bacteroidia > Flavobacteriales > Flavobacteriaceae > SHLJ01. The sequence continues at coordinate 12,353 of JABDPU010000050.1, forward strand.
AATACCATTATTAAAGGAATGCCGAGCAGGATGGCACAAACGACATAAATGAATAGGCGTGAAAGGTTTTCCTTGTATTCGGTAATCAGTTCAGCGGTTCCGAAGTTCTTTCCGCCTTTTATGCGATACAACTTCAGGTAAAATACAGGGAAAGCATACATGAATATTCCGAAGAGGATAGAGGCAACAAGGAAAAGAATCATTACAAACAGGAACAGTACCGAATTCTCATTGATGAAATCATCCATCACATTAGGGTCGTTCTGTGTTAATCCACCAAACACCATCTCTGTATAAAAGGTCACAAAAAAGTAACCAAGGACCATTAACAGCAGGACGAACAAGCCATTTACAATAAAGAAATGCTTAAAGAAATGACCTCCATTTTGCTTGATGAAAGCGAAGGTATCCTGGAAGAATGCACTAAAGTCTCTGGTTTTATATAACTGCATGCCTGGCTCTTAGTTTTTTATGTAATAAGAACGGATATATGAGGTAGTAATAACTAATAATTCCAAGGGTGATCAAAATGATTCCCACCGAGACCAAATTAGGCATAACATTGCTGTAGCGCGTAACGAAGCCTTCGAGGAAGCCGGCACAAAATGTAAATGGAAAGGTGCTGATAAGAATTTTCACACCGTCTTTCACCCCAATTTTAAACGATGTCAGTCTTGAATAGGTTTTCGGAAATAAAATACTCGCACCTAAGATCAGTCCGGCCGCTCCTTCGATAACAATGGCGAAAATCTCCATAGCGCCATGAATCCAAACACCTCTGACACTCTCCCATAGCACACCCTGTTCATAAAAGAAGTATTGAAAAGAACCCAGCATAATACCATTTCTCAGCAAGACATATGCTGTCCCGAATCCTCCAAAAACACCATAGATAAATGACAAGATTCCAACATAAAGATTATTGATCGTTATTGCGATGAAACCACCCCAATTGCTACCGCTTTTGTAAACAGCAACCGGATCGCCTTTTTCGATGTTTTCAAGTGTCATATTTACATATTGATCTCCAAGAATAAGCCTGACAAATGAATCGTCATGTGCAGCAGATAATGCGCCCATAGCAACAAAGGTTCCGAAGAGTAAGAAAGCATATAGAACATACTTTCGATATTGATAGACAATCAAAGGAACTTCAATTTTCCAGAAATGAACAAACCGGTTGGTATCCTGCCGTTTAGTCTTATAGATTTTTTGAAAAGCTTTAGCGGCCAGGTTGTTTAAATAGAGAATTGTTTTACTTTTGGGATAATAGGTTTGTGCATAGGAAAGGTCATTGATCAAATGCACATAGAGCGAAGCTAATTCGTCTGGTTTTTTTAGGGTTTTACCAAAAATGGCCTTCTCAAAGTCCAGCCATTTCTCCTTATTTTGCTTGATAAATGCAACTTCTCTCATGCACCCTAAAATAACGTAATAAATGGTAGAGTTACAAATTAACACCACCCAAAATGTGAATATCAATTTCACCGCTGCAAGTGTAGGTGAACGCATTCTGGCTTACGTTATAGATTGGTTGATTAAGATTGCCTATATCATTACTGTTTACCAGGTTTTTTTCAATATTATCGAGATTGAGAAATGGTTCAATGACATGGATAATTGGAGCATAATCGCGATACTTCTAATGCTTTATTTACCGGTGATGTTTTACAGTCTTTTGTTTGAGGCTTTGCTTGATGGCCAGACTCCTGGTAAGCGCATATTGCGGATTAAAGTTGTGAAAATTGACGGCTACCAGGCCTCGCTGCCCGACTTCGTGGTGCGTTGGTTTTTCAGGATTGTAGATCTGAATATTCTTAGCGGCGTTGTCGCCCTGGTTGCCATAGTTACCAGTCCGAAAAATCAAAGGTTAGGGGATATGACTGCTGGTACTGCGGTAATCAGCCTGAAGAATAATGTCAATATCAATCATACCATTCTTGAAAATATCGGGACAGAATACCAGCCCACCTATCCGAATGTCATCAGGTTGTCTGATAATGATGCCAGGATTATTAAGGACACATTTCAATTGGCTCGGAAATCGAGGGACTATACAACCCTGATTAAATTACGGGATAAAATTATTGAGGTAGTTGGAATAAAAGAGGTTCAGCAGAGCAACGATGCCGAGTTCATCGATACCATTTTAAAGGACTACAATTACTTTACCCAGGATATGTAAAAAGGCCGGAAGAACCGGCCTTATTTTTTATTTTCCTACCGGGAATCCCCGGTCTCTCATCAATGCTTCTATCTTGGCGTCCCGTCCGCGGAACATACGATAGGCATCGGCAGGATCTATAGAATTTCGAGGAGCGAATAAATACTTCACCAGTTTATCGGCTAGCTCTTCATCATAGAATCCGCCCGAGGCTTCCTTAAATGCTTCGGCTGCATCAGCTGTTAGCACGTCGGCCCACATATAGCCGTAGTAGGCAGTGGCATAACCCTCTCCTGAGAATACATGTCCGAAATGAGGTGTTCTATGACGCATTGGCAATTCCTTTGGCATTTTCAATTCAGCCAAAGTTTCCCTTTCAAATTTATCAACATCAAGATTAGATGGATCAGCTAAATGAAGTTTCATATCCATCAAGGCTGAAGCCAGGTATTCTGTAGTGGAGAATCCCTGGTTAAAAGTTGCGGCTTTCTTAATCTTCTCAACCAGTTCTGCCGGAATGGGCTCTCCGGTTTCATGATGCACCAGGTACTGATTAATCACCTCATCTGTCGATAACCAGCGTTCTAGCAACTGACTCTGGAATTCGGTATAGTCACGTACACCTCCATTTAAGGTTGGATATTTAACTTCAGAAGAAAAGAAATGCAGCGCATGCCCGAACTCATGGAAAAATGTAGTGGCATCATCCCATGACACCAATACGGCCTCACCTGGAGCAGGCTTAACAAAATTGGAGTTATTGGAAGCCAGTACGGTTTCCTTTCCGTCAAAGGTGGTATGTGTTCGATACATGGTGGCCCATGCACCTGAACGTTTCCCTTGCCTGGCATAAGGATCGAGATACCATAGTCCGATGTGATCTCCACTGTCCTTATCCGTAACTTCCCATACTTTTACATCTTCCTGGAACACAGGAACACTTCCTTCCGGAACTGGCTCAAAATTATAATTGAATAAACGCCCTGCCACATAGAACATAGCTTCGCGTAGTTTATCCAATTGAAGATATTGTTTTACCTCATCAGAATCCAGGTCATATTTGGCTTGTCTTACCTTCTCGGCATAGTACCTGTAATCCCATGGCTCTATGGTAATTTTGTCTCCGGCTTTATCTGCTACGGCTTGCATATCTGCAACCTCCTCGGCTACTCGTGCAATGGCTGCCGGCCAAACCGCCTCCATCAGGTTCATCGCATTTTCAGGAGTTTTCGCCATGCGATCCTGTAATCGCCATTCGGCATAATTTTTATGACCCAATAATTCAACCCGTTCTCGTCTTAATTTGAGAATCTTGGCAATGATCTCGTTGTTGTCATATTCATCTCCGTTGTCTCCGCGAGAGTAATAGTTGGTCCATACCTGCTTCCTTAATTCACGTTCATCGGAATAGGTCAGGAAGGGATCCATAGATGATCTCGTATTAGTCACGGCGTATTCCCCATCGCGTCCGTTGTCTTTTGCGATCTGGGCGGCAGACTTGACATAGCCTTCAGATAAACCGCTTAACTGATCTTCTTTCAGGTATGTGATATAATTTTCTTCATCGTGAAGGACATTATTTGAGAAGTTGGTATAGAGGGTTGATAACTCTTTATTGATCTCGGCATAACGCTTTTTCTTTTCTGCATCAAGTTCGGCGCCATTCATAGCGAAACCGATGTAAGTCAGATCAACAACTCGCTGCTGATCGGCTTCCAGAGGGTTTTCCTGTGAGGCGTCATAAACAGTTTTAACCCTGGAGAACAATTTCTCATTCTGGTTGATTTTAGATTGGAATTCAGATAATTTGGGAGCCAGTTCACTCTGTATTTCCCTGAACTCGGGAGTAGATACATTAGAGCTCATAATACCATAGTAAGAAAATACGCGATCGAGTTCCTTTCCTGATCGTTCCATTTCTTCGATGGTGTTTTCAAATGTGGGGTCATCTGTGGCATTAGCAATAGCATCGATATCATCAAGGGCGAGTTTCATGCCTTCTTCTACAGCAGTCTTGACGTCCTCAACTTTCATCTTGTCGAAAGCAGGTACGCCGCCATAAGGTCCGCTCCACTCCTGCAATAATACATTATCACTCATAACGGTATCAGATGATTTAGCTTCATTTTGATCGGTTTTACATGCTGTAAGTAAGAATAATGCACACAGCATAACCAGCCCAATGGGCTTAAATTTTCCAGATGTTATCATAATAAATCGGTTTATTTTCCTTAGAATTTTAAAGGGTATACAAGGTACTAAAAAATTAAGGGTTTTCCTTGGCTCCCGGGCCATAATTATTCGATGATTTCCACCTTTTGGATGTAGATATTCTTTAATGGCCAGTCGGCCTTATCGGTATCAACTGCTGCTATCTTATCCACCACGTCCATTCCCCTGATAACCTTACCGAAAATGGTATAGTCATCGTCTAATCGATACTCTCCTCGTGGGTTCTGAACGATAAAGAATTCATATGGTGAAGCCAGCTTATGAGGATTGTCAATATCGCTACTTGGCATAGATACGGTTCCCCTATGGTGCTTGTAGCCTCTTAAAACATCCTTCGGAAGCAGGTAACGGCCAATATATTTTCGCTTTCTTTTGACCTTTGGATCATCGGTGTTACCGGCCTGAATCATGAAGTTATTTATAACGCGGTAGAACTGTGTGCCGTCGAAGTACTTTCTCTTGGTCAGATAAACAAAATTGGCCCTGTGAAATTTTGTTTTCGGGTAGAGCTGGATGTCAATCTCCCCAAAATCGGTATAGATCCTGACCTTGTCTTCCTTGTTTTCCTTTTCGTATTCAAGGAAAAAGTCCATCGCATTCTTCTCTGTCAATATAGGAAATTCAGGTTCGTCCTTCTGTTCGACCTCGGCGGCCCCAACTTCTTTTACAGAATCCATGGGCTTTTCAACTTGCTCTTCCGGAAGGCCATTTGGTTTAGCTTCAGATTTTTTATCTTCACAACCTAGAAAAATTACTAACAGACAGAATATCAGTCGTCTCATCAATGAAGTTTAAGGAGTTTATTTATTACGTACCAAAAATAAAAAATATCCCACTTCCGGCTCGGGCATCTCAGTTTAAAATGTCACCACCTTTTCGGGAAGAATTGCTGGAGCGTTACAAAAATGAAATGAAGCATGCCCAACAGGCTGCTGTTTTAGCCCTTTGCTATCCCGATAAAAATGATATGACCATGATGGCCTTGATTTTACGTAAGACCTATCATGGTGTTCATAGTGCTCAAATTGGATTTCCGGGCGGGCGCATTGAGCCAAGTGACAATAACTTGCTGGACACTGCGGTTAGAGAAACCCAGGAAGAAATCGGTGTTCCTGGCTCCCAGGTGACTATTATTAAAGAATTGACCGATTTGTATATTCCACCAAGTAATTTTAACGTTCAACCCTTTTTGGGCATACATCAAACCAAGCCCGTTTTTATCAAACAGGAAGATGAGGTAGAAGATATAGTGGAGGTGCCATTAAATCATATCCTTGATGATCAATTGGTTATCAAGGCTAAGGTGCCCACCTCTAACAACATGAAGATTGAGGTTCCGGCCTTTAATTTTTGTGGTCATGTGGTCTGGGGTGCAACAGCCATGATGCTTAGTGAAATAAAAGACTTGTTAAAACAAGCCCTGTAATTAGACTCTTTTTTTACATTTGTCTCAACTAACTAACTCAATTACTGACTTATCTTAAATGGGATTGTTCAAGCAAAATCCTTTTGGGCATTATCTGTTCCTGAAAAAATGGCTTATCAGAATTGCCGGATTATTAACGCATAGGCGCTATCGCGGGTTTAACGAATTGCAGATTGAAGGTTCTGATATTATAACCAATTTGCCGGAAACCAATGTCTTGTTCATTTCCAATCACCAGACTTACTTTGCTGATGTTGTGGCCATGTTCCATGTTTTTAATGCCAGTTTAAGTGGTCGTGGGGATTCCATAAAGAATGTGGGTTATCTCTGGAGACCAAAGTTAAATATCTACTATGTTGCGGCCAGGGAAACCATGAAATCGGGATTTCTTCCGAAGATTATGGCGTATGCAGGATCCATAAGCATTGACCGAACCTGGAGAGCAGCGGGGAAAAATGTTAACAGGCAGGTTAAGATGAGTGACATATCAAACATTAAAAAAGCATTGGACGACGGCTGGGTGATTACCTTTCCACAGGGCACAACTACACCATTTAAACCTATTAGGAAGGGTACCGCTCATATTATTAAGCAATATAAGCCCATTGTTGTTCCAATTGTCATCGATGGATTCCGAAGGTCATTCGATAAAAAAGGACTTAGGATTAAAAAGAAGAATATCCTGCAGTCCATGGAGGTCAAAGCTCCGCTTGAGATCGATTATGAAAATGAGAGTATCCAATCGATCGTTGAAAAGATCGAATACGCCATTGAGCAGCATCCGTCCTTCCTAAAGGTCGTTTCAAAAGAAGAACTTCATGAAAAGGAAGAGCTGAATAAGCAAAGAGAATGGTAGTTATCAGGACTCCAGTTTCTTCAGTTCCCTGTAATTTTTATTCAATCGCTTGAGCAATAGTCCGTAGATCAGGTAATAGAAAGCCAGGATCAAGCCTATGGCAATGGCAAGAAGAAACAATGTAGCTATTATGGTTGTGGCATAGAGTTTAAACAACTCGCCGTTGGCTGTCGCTTCATTAATCACGTTTTTGAATTGATCATCCTGTTTAAATAAAATCCCCAGGGTAACGAAGGTGCTGATGAAGAGATAAATCAGGTTAAAGGCTACATATTGTTTTACCGTTCGCCTGGTCCGCAGTATATTCTCCATTAACTTTTTGGCGTTATCGGTTACCGAAATGGTTCTATAGTTTCTGAAGAACAGGTAGAAGAAATAAGCCAGGATGGCATAACCAATAATTGACATCGGTATCAAGACGCTTCTGAATTCCTGGTTGTCAAACCGCTGTATGGCTTCGGTGTCTTTTAGTCCGAATGAAATCAGCGTCCAGAATGCAAACTCCAGCAAGCTGATGATAAATATCCATTTTACAATTGATGAAGATCGTTTGAGGACCATATTATAGATCTCGTCAAACGAGAGTCGTGGAAGACGCTTTTCCTGTCTTTTCCAGTCCTTTTTTAATAATTCTAATTCATCCATGTAACTACGGATTTAAAATGGATCTGAGTTTGGTTTTGATCCGGTTCATCTTCACTCTGGCATTTACCTCACTTATACCCAGTGTTTCACTTATTTCCTTGTAATTCTTATCTTCCAGATAAAGAAATACCAGGGCTTTATCAATGTCGTTCAATTCTTGAACAGCACTGTAAAGCAGTTTTAGCTGACGTTCTTCGGTATCGTCATACTCCTCTGCTTTAATCTTGAACTGCACGCCTTCAAATTCCTGCGTGGCCACCCGCCTTTTGCTTTTCCTGTAAAGTGTAATGGCCGTATTCAGGCTCACACGATACATCCAAGTACTGAATTTGGCATCACCTCTGAACTTAGGATAAGCCTTCCATAATTGAATGGAGATTTCCTGGAACAGGTCGTTATGGGCATTCTCGTTATTCGTATATAAACGACATACCTTATGCACAATGTTCTGATGCTTTTCCAGCAGTTCAACAAAATTATGTTCGAGTTGCTTGTTCAATCTTGGTGGCTAGTTACATTAATAAGTATCAAAAAACATGGGTTCGTTACAACCATTTTATGCGACCCTTCAAAAATATGCAATTCATCATGCTCAAACTACAATTCGGTTTTTTATTCTTTGAGAACAGCTATTCCGATCGGACTTTTGATCTTATCAATCACATCAGATCAAAATGCGGACATTCATTTATATTTTTTCAATTCTTACCTTCTTCTCCAACGGAAGGCTTTTGGCTCAGACTATAATTTCTGGACGGGTTATGGATACTTCAGGGAATCCGATTGCCGGGGCCAATGTGTTTTTGGAGGGATCTTACGATGGCGGAAGTACCGACGACCTTGGGCAGTTTACCTTTTCTTCGGAATTGGAAGGAGAACAAACCCTGGCGGTTTCATTTCTTACATATGAAACCCTAAAATTAAAGAGGTTGATTTCTCAAATGATTGATTTGAACCTTATACTGAAGGAGGACCTGAACACTCTGGAAACCGTGGTCCTTTCTGCAGGATCTTTTGCAGCTGGTGATAACAGCAAGATCAATGTGCTTAAACCTCTGGATGTGGTTACCACAGCCAGCGCTTTAGGAGATTTCGTAGGTGCATTACAGTCCTTACCGGGAACCACTACTGTTGCCGAAGATGGCCGGTTGTTTATACGAGGCGGTGCAGCCGAAGAAACATTGATTTTTATTGATGGTATAAGGGTTTTTACACCCTATTCCCCAACCACCAATAATATTCCAACACGTGGACGGTATTCTCCTTTCCTGTTCGATGGAATTACCTTTTCAACCGGCGGTTACTCTGCGGAATACGGACAAGCATTATCCGGTGTTCTTTTACTGAATACGATTAACGAACCCGACCAGGAAAAGAGCGATATTGGAATTATGAGCGTGGGAGGGACCTTTGGGCATACCATGAAATGGAAGTCGTCCAGCCTGAGCCTTAATGCGTCCTACACAAACCTGTCGCCTTATTTGGCCTTATTTCCCGATAGGAATGAATGGATAAAACCATTTGAGACCGGAGCAGCTGAGTTGGTATTCAGAAAACAATTTGATTCGGGATTACTAAAATTATATTCGGCCTTTGATACAAGCAGTTTTCATTTGATCCAGGACGATATTAATGATGATAATGGCTTGGAATTCAAATTAAAAAATTCCAATTTCTATATGAACAGTTCTTACAAGGGTAGTTTTTCAAATCCGAGTTGGACCATCAATACAGGATTAAGTCTGACTTCCGGTCAGGATCAATACCATATTGAAAGTGACGATATTCTCGATCGAACGTTTTCGGTTCATGCCAAGCTTAAAGTGAAGAAAAGATTTAATAGTCGGTTCAAACTCAGTTTAGGTATAGAGCAATTCGGATCGGATTTTTCAGAAGATTTTCAAAATCCCGAAATTCAGCCTGTCAACCTTAGTTTCAAGAATTATTTTTCCAGCAGCTTCGTCGAATCCGATATTTTTATATCCAGAAGTATGGCCTTCAAAGCGGGATTGCGACTTGAACATGCTGCTCTGTTTAATGAAACAAATTGGTCACCGCGATTGTCTTATGCCATTAAAACAGGGGAGAAGGGCCAGCTGTCGCTCGCTTACGGACAATTCTATCAATCACCGCTGGACAATTCGCTCAAATTTAATCAGGAGCTTTCTTCCCAGGCGGTCGATCATTATATTATGAATTATCAGGTCAACGATTCGGGCCGCGTTTTCAGGGCAGAGGCCTATTATAAAGACTACAACAATCTGGTGCTTTATGATTCGGAATACTTGAACATGGATTCCTTAATAACAAATGACGGTAATGGATTTGCCAAAGGGATTGATTTGTTCTGGAGGGACGAAAAGTCCGTCAAGAATATGGATTACTGGATCAGTTACTCCTACCTGGATACCGAGAGATTATTCAGAAATTACCCTGAACAGGCCCAGCCCGATTTTGTAAATAAGCATAACCTCTCAGTTGTTGGAAAATATTGGATCGAAGACTGGAAGAGCCAGGTAGGATTCAGTTATAATTATGCAAGCGGGCGAGCATATACCGATCCGAATCAAGAAGGGTTCCATAACAGTATGACCAAGCCTTATAACAGCCTCAGTTTAAATTGGGCCTACCTTATCGATCAGCAAAAGATCTTATATGCATCGGTTAATAATGTCTTCAATTCAAAAAATATTAACGGCTATCAATTTGCAGAGCAACCTGATCCTTCAGGAATTTTTCAAAGTCAACCCATTCGTCCGGCAGCCGATCAGTTCTTTTTTATCGGTTTTTTCTGGACAATCAGTACCGACCAAACATCTAATCAGCTGGATAATCTTTGAACCCTTGGCCGCAAGATGTTGATAACCAAATGATTCAAACATGACAAAAGTCATAGTGATTGGTTTTAAAAGATTTTAATTTCATATCATAATAGCTCATATTATGGAAGCCAAGAAAAATCCGAAACTAGACATTGGAGCGAATAGCAGTCTTTACTTTGCTATTGGGCTTAACATTATGCTGTTTTTAACTTACAGCGCGCTGGAGATGAAGACCTATGAAAAGGATCAAGCATTGTTAGATATTATTGAAATGGAAACTGAACTGGAGGAAGATATTCCAATAACTGAACAAATAAAAACTCCTCCACCACCTCCTCCTCAAGCTGCTCCTGAAATTATCACGGTAGTGGAAGATATCGAGGAGATCGAGGAAACCGTTATTGAAAGTACGGAAATTACCCAGGAAGAAGGTATTGAAGAACGGGTTATAGAAGTTGATGATGTCAACGTTGAAGACCTGGATGAGGATATTTCGGTACCATTTGCCGTGGTAGAAAATGTCCCTGTTTTTCCAGGCTGCAAAGGAAAGAATAATACCGAGTTGAAAGCCTGCTTCCAGGAAAAGATACAGAAACACCTGCAAAAACACTTTCAATATCCGGAAGCTGCATTAGAAATGGGAATCCATGGTAAAGTATTCGTGATGTTTGATATCGACCGTCAAGGTGTGGTATCAGGAATCCGAACCCGTGGTCCAGATAAATTACTGGAAAAGGAGGCATCCCGAATTGTTAGCCTGTTGCCAAAGATGACACCAGGAAAACAACGTGGAAAACCGGTTAGGGTGCCTTACGCCTTACCAATAAATTTCCAACTTATAGATTAGATCATACCCGATAAGTCTATGATATGAGTTTTAATCTCCTGTCGCATTGGCTGCGGCAGGGGATTTTCTTTTTTAATGATCCTTAGTTATAATCGTTTTAAGGTTTCTCCCGCTCTAAGGTCAAATGGCAGATAATTTTCCTGCGGGGGATACAAACAGGTCGTAAACTGAGAGAAAGAGCAGGGTGGATTGTATAATCTGTTGAAATCTACGATTACATCACCATCCTCTTCAGGTAGATCGAGATAGATATAACGTCCGCCTCCGTAGGTCTCGTTTCCAGAGGTATCATCAGAGACCATGGTAAATCCATTTGAGCCAACTTCCAGACTATGAATTTTGCCGTTGTATTCAAACTCCACTCTCCCGATAAAGGAAGTGGTTGCATTTACTCCTAATTGGGATTTTACCTCCATTTCCTTATTCTTTTCGTAATATTTGAACTGACCATTAAAAATAAATTCCGGAGTTAATGGGTAGCATTCATAGCCCTTGAAGGCCGAAACCATAGGGTGCTGCTTGTCCCAAACCCTTAAATAGGGGCTGCCTGACCTGGTGATTACCTGCCATTTTAAATCATTTAGAAACAAAGGCTGGGAGGAACCGTATTCATCTAGGGTCAGGTTTATTGAATTGA
>JABDPU010000055.1 GCA_013042625.1 Flavobacteriaceae bacterium
CTCCTGAAGTACCTCCTATGTTGGTGAAGGATGACCATGATAACCTGGTTCCGCTTGTTGATTTACAAGGTAAATTCCGCAAGGAAATGAAGGAATTCACCGGGAAGTATGTCAAGAATGAGTATTACGATGATGGTGAAGCTCCCGAGCGTTCAGTAGATGTTGAACTGGCCATTAAGATGAAGGAAGAGAACAAAGCCTTCAAAGTTGAAAAATATAAGCACAGTTACCCCAATTGCTGGAGAACAGATAAACCCATTCTTTATTACCCTCTCGACTCCTGGTTTATCAAAGTTACAGCGGTGCGTGAGCGTATGGTGGAATTGAATAACACCATTAACTGGAAACCGAAATCAACAGGTGAAAAACGATTTGGTAATTGGCTGGCTAATGCCAACGACTGGAATCTGTCCAGGTCTAGATATTGGGGAATCCCTCTCCCTATATGGAGAACCGAAGATGGTAAGGAAGCGAAATGTATAGGTAGTATTGATGAACTGAAGCTGGAGATGGATAAAGCCGTTGAAAAAGGCTTTATGGATAAAAACCTGTTTGAAGCCTTCAAACCTGGAGATATGTCGGTCGAGAATTATAATTTGATCGATCTTCATAAAAATATTGTTGATCAGATCGTCCTTGTTTCTGATGCAGGGCAACCCATGCATCGGGAGGCCGACCTTATTGATGTTTGGTTTGACTCGGGAAGCATGCCTTACGCACAATGGCATTATCCTTTTGAAAACAAAGAACTGATAGATAGCGGAGAAGGTTTTCCGGCTGATTTCATTGCTGAAGGCGTTGATCAAACCCGCGGATGGTTCTATACCCTCCATGCTATTGCAACCATGGTATTCGATTCGGTCTCCTTCAAAAATGTGGTTTCGAATGGTTTGGTTCTGGATAAGAACGCTCAAAAGATGTCGAAACGCCTGGGTAATGCTGCTAATCCGTTTGATACCCTGGCCGACTATGGGGCCGATACCACCCGATGGTATATGATTAGCAATGCGAATCCATGGGACAATTTAAAATTTGATCTCGATGGTATTGAAGAAGTCAAGCGAAAGTTCTTTGGAACGCTCTATAATACCTATGCTTTCTTTGCATTGTATACCAACTTAGATCATTTTTCATATTCCGAAGATGATTTCCCGATTGAGGAAAGACCTGAGATCGATAGATGGATACTTTCCGAATTACATACCCTGATCAAAAAGGTTGATGAATATTATGATGATTATGAGCCAACCAAAGCTGCACGTGCCATTTCCTATTTTACCCAGGAATATCTGAGCAACTGGTATGTGAGACTTAGCAGAAGGCGGTTCTGGAAAGGTGATTATCAAAAAGATAAGATTTCAGCCTATCAAACCCTTTATACCTGCCTTGTTAACATAGCAAAGCTTGCAGCACCAATCGCACCTTTTGTGATGGATAAGATCTACCTGGATCTCGACCGGGTTTCGAAGAAAGAAGGATTTGAAAGTGTTCACCTGGCAGAATTTCCTGTATGTGATGAGGGCCTTATCGATAAGATCCTCGAACGAAAAATGGAAAATGCTCAGACAATATCTTCACTGGTATTATCGTTAAGAGCAAAAGAAAAAATCAAGGTGAGGCAACCGCTGCATAAAATCATGATCCCTGTGAACTCTGAAGAGCAGAAGGCTGAGATCGAAGCGGTTTCCGAATTGATTAAACATGAGGTCAATATTAAGGATATTGAGCTACTTGAGGATGCTTCCGACATTTTAGTGAAGCAAATCAAACCTAATTTCAAAGTGCTGGGTCCTCGTTTTGGAAGAGATATGAAGTTGATTGCGTCGAAAATTTCTGCTTTTACAGCTGAAGACATCAAAAAAATCGAGCAAAATGGACATTTAGACGTTGAAATTAATGGAAAAAACACTACTTTGGGAATAGATGATGTTGAAATCACCTCACAGGATATTGAAGGTTGGTTGGTAGCCAACGAAGGTGCATTAACAGTAGCTTTAGACGTTACCATAACCGAAGACCTGAGAAAAGAAGGCATTGCCAGGGAACTGGTAAATCGAATTCAGAATTTGAGAAAAGATTCAGGATTTGAGGTAACCGACCGAATAGATGTAGTGCTCCAAAGTGATGAAAAAATTAATAATGCAGTCAAGACCAATCTTGACTATATAAAAACCGAAACGTTAACCGAAGAACTTGAAATTATGGATCAGGTAAATAATGGTATAGATATTGCTTTCGACGATATAAGTACCAAATTATTTATCCAAAAACATTAATGATTATGGCAGTAGATACCAATAACAGATACTCCGACGAGGAATTAGCTCAATTCAAAGCGCTAATCCAGGAAAAAATAGAGAAAGCAAGCCACGATCTTGAATTGATCAAAAGTGCTTATATGAATGATCATAACAACGGAACAGAAGACACTTCTCCAACCTTTAAGGCATTTGATGAAGGTAGCCAGGTTATGAGCAAGGAAGCGAATTCACAATTGGCCATTCGCCAGGAGAAATTCATTAGAGACCTGAAAAATGCCCTGATTCGTATCGAAAACAAAACATATGGAATCTGCAGGGTAACCGGAAAATTGATCAATAAGGAACGATTAAAATTGGTTCCCCATGCAACCTTGAGTATTGAAGCAAAAAACATGCAAAAATAGTTGCATGATAACCTATAACTGATGCCTTCGCTTGCGAGGGCATTTTTCTTTTAACTCACCCTTAGATCGAGTTTTATTACTTTAGCGCCTCAATGTCACTTAAACGCATCACTTTCTTTATCCTCCTGATAATCATTGCCGACCAGGTTTTGAAAATATATATAAAGACCTCATTTACTTTGCAGGAGAGCGTGGTAATTTTTAGTTGGTTTCAACTGTTGTTTGTTGAGAATGATGGCATGGCCTGGGGGACAAAACTGAGTGATTTGATTCCTTTTATTTCTGAGCGTAGCGCTAAGTTAATATTGACCTGGTTCAGGATCTTCGCCTTAGCTGGTATCGGATATTGGCTTTATACCGCTGTAAAGAACAGACAATCCTCAATTCTTATCATTGCATTAATGCTAATTTTTGCAGGTGCCTTCGGAAATATTATAGACTCGGTTTTTTATAGCGTCATTTTTAGCGATAGCTTTCCTCAAACCGCCACCATATTTCCTTCAGAAGGTGGTTATGATAGCTTGTTTTATGGTAAAGTAGTAGACATGCTTCATTTTCCTATTTGGAAAGGATATTTACCTGATTGGGTTCCTTTTGTTGGCGGTGATTACTTTACTTTTTTTGAACCCGTTTTCAATTTGGCTGATATTGCTATCAGCACTGGAGTAGGGATGCTCATTGTTTTCAACCGAAAAGCCTTCTCGGCTCATTAATAGCTTATTTCCCTTTGATCTTTGTTGAAATATGAAACAAGGCATCGCCCTGGTAAACAATGGGGGATTCATTCACATTAAAGATATATCCATCATTTGATGCCTTTACGAAGTGATTAAATTTTCCGAAGGGATCAGTGATATGCCCAATAACATCGTTTTTATTAACGTGCTGGTTAATTTTAACCGATGCCCTGAACATCCCCGAATAATTCGCCCTGATCCATCTGCTTTCATTGATAAAAACACATTTTTTCTTGGGTTTGGATACCTTGTATCGGTTTTTCAGCATCCCCAGATGATGGAGCACACGCTTTGCTCCATTAACTCCTGTATTGGTGATGGTGGTATCGATATAAAACGATTTGCCTCCTTCAAATAATAATATCGGAATCCCGAGTTTATAACATGTGTTTCTGAATGATTTCCGCAGGTTTTTAGAATACAGCACAAATGGAGCTCCGAAGTATGCAGCTAAGTCATCCAGGACCTTTTCTCCCGGGCTGATCCTGATCTGAGCAGCATTAAACCGGTCTGCTCCTCCGGTATGATAATCTAAAATGAGGTCGGCATGCGGAACAATTTCCGTTATTAACTTATGCGCTACCCGGCTGGCCAGCGATCCTGATTTTCCTCCGGGGAATACCCGGTTAAGGTCCCTGCCATCAGGAAATTCGCGGTCCATATGAATAAAACCGAATACATTGATCACCGGAATACAAATAATCGTTCCTTTTTTGGGTTTGTTAATACCCTTTGCAATAATCTGACGAACGATTTCCACTCCGTTCACTTCATCACCATGAATTCCGGCAGTAATGAGTACGGTAGGCCCGGGAGTTTTTGAACGTTCAATAATGACAGGAACATCAATATTGCTCTGTGTATGAAGCTTGGCAACATTAAAGCTTACCTCCTTGCTTTCGCCGAGGGCAACAGATTCACCTAATATCTCCAGCACTTCCTTTTCGCTCATCTTTTAGCTGTTTCGTTCTATAAATGTGATAATGGCCCTGGCAATGTTTTTCTGTGTTGCCGTCTCAATTCCCTCTAGTCCGGGAGTGGAATTCACTTCCATCAGAAGAGGTCCGCGATTCGATTGCAGCATATCAACTCCACAAACGGGAAGCTTCAATGCCCTCGCGGCCTTTATGGCCAGCTTAAGTTCAGGTTCGCTTAGTTTGATCAGCCCAGCAGATCCGCCTCGATGTAAGTTCGATCTGAACTCGCCTTCACGACCCTGACGTTTCATGGCCCCAATGACCTGTCCGTCTACAATCAGCGCCCTTAAATCGCATCCCTTGGCTTCTGCAATATATTCCTGGACCAGCGCCCTGGCCTGCAGTCCGTTAAATGCTTCAAGTACAGATTCCGCAGCATTTCTGGTTTCCGCAAGTACAACGCCCAATCCCTGGGTTCCCTCAAGAAGTTTAATGATTACTGGTGTTCCTCCAACGCGTTCAATAACTTCTTCAACATCGCGTGAATAATTCGTGAATACGGTTTTGGGCATTCCTATTCCCACTTTTGACAATCGCTGAAAACTTCTCAATTTATCCCGTGAGCGTAGTATGGCATCGGAGGTGACCGTAGTAAAAACATTCATCATTTCGAATTGCCTGACCACCGCACAACCGTAGAAGGTCACAGATGCCCCAATTCTAGGAATAACAGCATCGACATAATCCAGTAAACGGTCTTTATAATATATGGACGGTCTTTCCCGCTCAATGATGAGGTCGCATTTCAGGGGATCGATGACCTCGATGTCATGATTCCTGCTTTCACCCTCCTCGATCAATCGCCTTGTAGAGTACAGATTTGAATTGCGCGATAAAACGACAATATTCATGTTTTAATCAGGCTTGCCAGCCGCAATATACTAAAAAAGCATATCCATTTTTAATACTTCCTGATTTAATCTACCTTTGAATTGATGAGCGAATCAGCCCTGGACATACAGCTTAAAGTACTTCCTCATTCTCCCGGAGTTTATCAGTTTTTTAATGCAGAGGACCAGATTATATATGTTGGTAAAGCCAAGAATATAAAAAAACGTGTAAGTTCCTATTTTAACAAAACCCATGAGGACGGGAAGACAAGAATAATGGTCAGGAAGATTACCAGGATCAAGCATATTGTTGTGGCTACAGAAACCGATGCCCTGCTGCTGGAAAACAACCTGATCAAAAAATACCAACCGCGTTATAATGTTTTGCTAAAGGACGATAAGTCCTATCCATGGATTTGTATTAAGAAAGAACGATTCCCAAGGGTATTTCAAACACGGAATTTCATTAAAGACGGCAGTGAATATTTCGGACCATATACCAATGGAAAAACAGTGCATACCCTTCTCGATTTGATTAGAGGGCTCTACCCACTGCGGACTTGTAATTACGATCTTTCTCCTGAAAAGATTAAAGCAGGAAAGTATAAAGTATGCCTGGAATACCATTTGGGTAATTGCAAAGGAGCATGTGAAGGGTATGAAACCGAAGAAGAGTACGCTGTGAGTATTAAAGCCATCCGGCAAATCATCAAAGGAAATTTTAAAGAATCATTGGGGCAGTTTAAGAATCAAATGAAGACTTTGGCCGTTGACATGAAATTTGAGGAGGCACAGAAGGTAAAGGAGAAGATTGAGATTCTTGAAAACTATCAGGTTAAGTCTACTATCGTCAATCCGAAGATCAGTAATGTTGATGTATTTTCTATAACCAGCGATGAATCTGCAGCCTATGTGAATTTCCTGCAGCTATCGTTCGGTTCGATAATCAGGTCGCATACCATGGAACTGAAGAAGAAGCTTCAGGAATCAGATAAGGAGTTACTGGAGTTAGCTATTACAGAAATCTGGCAAAGGTTTGATTCTAATTCGAATGAAATATATGTGCCGTTCAAAGTGGACCTTGGAGACCGGGTTAAGGTTAGTGTACCTAAACTCGGGGATAAAAAACGCATTTTAGATCTGTCTGAACGAAATGCCAAGTATTTCAGGCTGGAGCAACTCAAACAGATGAAAATTGTTGATCCCGATCGCCATGTGAACAGAATAATGGCACAAATGAAGGCGGATTTGAGATTGTCGGAAGAACCCCGGCATATCGAGTGTTTCGATAATTCAAATATACAGGGCACCAATCCTGTGGCGGCATGTGTTGTCTTTAAGGATGGAAAGCCAAGCAAAAAAGACTACAGGCATTTCAACATTAAAACGGTTCAAGGACCTGATGACTATGGCTCAATGGAGGAAGTAGTATACAGGCGATACAGGCGTTTATTGAATGAAGAACAGGATTTACCTCAACTCATTGTTATTGATGGTGGAAAGGGCCAGCTGTCATCAGCTCTAAAAAGCCTGGATGAATTGGGTTTAAGAGGAAAAATAGCCATAGTTGGAATTGCCAAACGATTGGAAGAACTTTATTATCCCGATGACCCTATTCCGTTGTACCTTGACAAAAAAAGTGAAACCCTTAAGGTCATCCAGCAGTTGCGGAATGAAGCACATAGATTCGGAATTGAACATCATAGAAATAAGCGAAGCAAAAGCGCTCTCAATACTGAACTTGAGACTATTCCTGGAATTGGTGAAAAAACAGTTATTGAATTGCTCAAACACTTTAAATCAGCTACGCGGGTATCATATGCTAAAATAGATGAGTTGGAAGAAGTAATTGGAACATCTAAAGCTAAAAAGGTATATAATCACTATCACGATGAATAAATCATTAAGGATATTAATAATCTTAATATTGGCCTTCTCGGCCTGGTCTGGAAGTGCGCAAGACCTTGATGATCCGAAAGTGGGATTGGTGTTGAGTGGTGGTGGAGCCAAAGGATTTGCCCACATTGGAGTTCTAAAGGTAATTGATAGCATTGGGTTGAAAGTCGACTATGTTGCGGGAACCAGTATGGGAGCAGTGATCGGTGCTTTATATGCTTCGGGCTATTCGGGGAAACAACTGGATTCCATTTTTAATACGACCGATTTCGACGAATTGATCGGTGATGAAATACCTAGGGCATCTAAATCGTTTTTCGAAAGACAGAACGATGAACGCTATGCCATTTCTCTGCCCTTCGATAAGTTCAAGATTCAACTTCCTTCGGCCATTTCTCGTGGTCAGAATGTTTTTAATCTGCTCTCCCGTTTAACACTTCATGTTAGTCATATCGATAATTTCAAGGAACTTCCAATTCCATTTTTTTGCATCGCAACCAATATAGAAACCGGAGAAGAGGTGATCCTGGACAAAGGAAGCCTTCCCCAGGCCATTGAAGCAAGTGGTGCATTTCCGTCATTGTTTCAACCAGTGGAAATCGATGGAAAGCTATTGATTGATGGAGGCGTACTGAATAACTATCCTGTTGAGAAACTCAGGGCAAAGGGTATGGATTTGATCGTTGGAGTAGATGTACAGGATGAACTGGCGGTTAGGGAGGAATTGCGATCAGCCCCCGATATTTTACTTCAGATCAGTAATTTCAGGACAATTAAAGCCATGAAGGAAAAGTCGGGTAAAACCGATATCTATATCAAACCGGATATTAAAGACTTTACGGTCATCTCATTCAGTCAGGGTGGTCAGATTATAGAAAATGGGAAGAAGGCAGCTTTAGGGAAACAAACTGAACTGGCTGAGCTTGCTGCTAAGCAAAAGCTCAAACCAATTAATCGCAAGAATATTATTATTGCTGACAGTCTGAAGATCAATGAATTAATCATTAATGAAGACGCCAATTATCCCAGGTCCTATATCATGGGTAAGCTTAAATTCAAAGCAGGAGAAAAAATCAGTTATAAAAAGTTTAAGAAGGGAATAAATAACCTGGTAGCAACAGATAATTTCAAAAGCCTCCTTTATGATTTTCAACCTGAAGGTGACGGTTACAGGCTCTCTACCCATTTAAAACAGAGTGAAAATTCTGCCTTTATAAAATTAGGAGTTCATTACGACGATCTTTATAATAGTGCAGCCCTGTTAAACCTCACCAAGAAGCGACTTTTATTCAGCAATGATGCCTTGTCTCTCGATGTTATCCTGGGTGACAACGTGCGTTATAATTTTGACTATTTTCTCGATAAGGGTTTCTACTGGAGTATCGGACTGCGTTCCCGATATAACGAATTCCATAAGAATATAATAGCGGGTTTAATACTCAGTCCCGATCAGATCGAACAAACCGGACTGAATAAATTAGATATTGAATTAAGCGACTGGACCCACCAGTTTTTCCTTCAAACTCTGTTCAGGCGCGATTTTGCACTATCATTGGGCCTGGAACAAAAGCACCTTAAAATAATTTCTGAAACCTTTGTAGAAGACCAGGACAAGGAAACAACATTCGAGAATTCTGATTTTCTAAGTGCATTCGGCCAACTTAAATTCGACACCTTTGATAATAAATATTTCCCAGGCAAAGGATTTCTGTTTGATGGGGATTTTCATTGGTATTTATCCTCCTCCGATTTTAATAACAATTTTTCTCCTTTCTCAATTGCAAAGGCTAACATTGGTTATGCCTTTAAACCTGCAACTAATTTCTCGGTGACGCTTGGTTCTCAAGGAGGCTTTAAAATTGGAGAGGACTCAAACAATTCGCTGAATTTTGCACTTGGTGGTTACGGTAATGACCTTATCAATAATTTTATTCCTTTCTGGGGATATGATTTCATCTCCATAACAGGTAATAGCTTTGTAAAAGGCTATATCAATCTTGATTATCAATGGCTGAAGAATCATCATATGCTGTTCTCGGCAAACTATTCAAACACCGGCGACGATATTTTCGAAAATGGAGAATGGATTACCAACCCTGATTTTAGCGGATATGGTATCGGCTACGCTATTGAAACCCTAATCGGACCTGTTGAAGCCAGGTATTCCTGGTCCCCTGAGACAGGAAGGGCCATTTGGTTTTTTAACCTGGGCTTCTGGTTTTAATAACTTTCGCATCTATATTTTTCCGATATTTGTATAGATGGTAACTTTTTGGACAGATTTTCTCATCGCACTGCATTACCTTATCAAGAGAAATCCTGAATAAGGCCATTCTTTTTTCATTTAGGTAAAGTCCAACTCAAAATTTTCATTATGCCATTCTATCACAAATTAGGAAACATTCCTCCTAAGCGACATACACAATTCAGAAAGCCTGAAGGGGGCTTTTATTATGAACAATTATTCGGCACCATTGGTTTTGATGGTATGTCGTCTAATATGTATCATGTTCATCGGCCAACTCAGGTAAAGGCTTTATCAGATCCTATGAATATGGCGCCAAAAGTTGCAAAGGCCAATAATATGCAATCCTACAGGCTTAAGGGCTTTCAGGTGCCGGCAGAAGAGGATTTTCTAAAGAGCCGTAAAATTGTATTGACCAACAGCGATTGCCATATAACGCTTGCAGCACCTAAAGAATCTACAAAAGATTATTTCTATAAAAACACCGATTCCGATGAACTTATTTTTGTCCATAAAGGAAGTGGAAAAATGAGATCTCAATTCGGAAATTTGCCTTTTGCATATGGGGATTACCTGTTGATTCCGAGGGGAACAATCTATAAGATGGAATTCGATACATCCGACAACCGATTGTTTATCGTAGAATCCCGGCGGCCGATCTATACACCAAAACGATATAGGAACTGGTTTGGACAGTTGTTAGAACACTCACCGTTTTGTGAGCGGGACATAAGACAACCTCAGGAACTTGAAACCCACGATGAAACAGGAGATTTTTTGATCAAGATCAAGAAAAATGACGAGTTGTTCGATATGACATATGCAACGCACCCTTTTGATGTGGTGGGATACGATGGATTCAACTATCCATATGCCTTTTCAATTCATGATTTTGAACCCATAACCGGAAGGGTTCACCAGCCACCTCCTGTTCATCAAACCTTTGAAACAGATGCCTTCGTGGTGTGTAGCTTTGTGCCGCGATTGTATGATTATCACCCGGAGGCCATCCCTGCACCTTATAATCATAGCAATATTGATAGCGATGAGGTGCTTTATTATGTTGATGGGGATTTTATGAGTAGAAATGATATTGAACCCGGACATATTTCGCTGCATCCAGCGGGTATTCCTCACGGACCTCATCCGGGAGCCATGGAACGGAGCATCGGACAAACAAAAACAGAAGAATTAGCCGTGATGGTTGATACCTTCAAGCCTCTTCAGCTTACCGATGAGGCACTTCAAATTGCAGATAACGATTACTATAAATCCTGGTTGGAAAAATAAAATATTATGAGCAAAGAATTAAAATCAGTAGACTACGGCCTCGAGAAAATATTTGAAGGGGCTCAGGATTTTCTTCCCTTGTTGGGAACAGATTATGTAGAATTTTATGTGGGTAATGCGAAACAAGCCGCTCATTATTATAAAACGGCATTTGGCTTTCAATCTTTTGCCTATAAAGGACTTGAAACCGGTTCGAAGGACCGGGTGAGCTACGTACTAAAGCAGGATAAGATCAAATTGATTTTAACCTCTCCCTTGAATAGCGTTTCCCCTATAAATGATCATATAGTGAAACATGGTGACGGGGTGAAAGTGGTTGCATTGTGGGTTGAGGATGCCAGGAGTGCATTTGAAGAAACCGTTAAGCGGGGGGCAAAACCTTATATGGAACCACAAACCGAAGAAGATGAGTCCGGCGTTGTGGTGACATCAGGGATTCATACCTATGGGGAGACCGTGCATGTTTTTGTAGAAAGAAAGAATTATAAAGGATTATTCCTCCCAGGCTATATAGCATGGGAATCAGATTATAATCCAGAGCCAACCGGGTTGAAATTTATTGATCATATGGTTGGTAATGTTGGATGGGGTGAGATGGATACATGGGTAAAATGGTATGAAGAGGTTATGGGCTTCGAGAATTTTTTATCATTTGACGATAAACAAATTCACACCGAATATTCTGCCTTGATGAGTAAGGTGATGAGCAACGGGAACGGCAGGGTTAAATTTCCAATTAATGAACCTGCGGAAGGGCAAAAAAAATCACAAATAGAGGAGTATTTAGATTTTTATGAAGGCCCTGGTGTTCAGCATCTGGCCCTGGCAACCGACAATATTATAGAGACCATCAAACAGCTCAGGGCAAGAGGCGTGGAATTTCTTCCACCACCACCACAGGCCTATTACGACGAAATTCCTAAAAGGCTAGGAGAACACAGACATATGCTGAATGAAGACATCAGGGAGCTTCAGAAGCTTTCCATACTTGTTGATGCGGATGAAGAAGGCTACTTGCTTCAGATTTTCACCAAACCAGTGGAGGATAGACCAACACTTTTCTATGAAATCATCCAGAGAATGGGGGCCAGAGGCTTTGGTGCGGGTAATTTTAAGGCTTTGTTCGAAGCCATTGAACGGGAACAGGCCAATAGGGGTACCCTATAACCTAAATTAAAGTTAATTCGAATAAAACTCTGTCAAGTGATTTGATAGAGTTTTTTCGTTTATTTACTTTTGGAATGGTAATTGTAATTTGATGAATGCAGGCAATATAATTGGCTGTATTCAGTTAGTTTACAACAGATTGAAATATGAACAGAACACTACTTATAATACTACTGAACCTTTCTGTCTTTTTAGGACATGCCCAGTCCGAAAAGGCCTTTGATACAGGTGAGTGGTTTAAGTTCAGGATGAGTTACAGCGGATGGATGAAAGCAGGAAATGCAACACTATCTGTAAATAATGAAAACCTGAATGGAAAACCGGTATATCACGTCATTGGAAAAGGATGGACTACCGGAGCCATTAAATGGTTTTTTAAGGTAGAAGATCGCTATGAGAGCTATTTCGATAAAGAAACAGGATTACCTTATCGATTTATCAGAGATATAGACGAAGGTGGTCATACAAAGAAAATCCGGATCGATTTTGACCAGGAAAATCAGAAAGCCTATATCAATAATATCAAGCACGATAAAAAGACTGTAGAAACTACTGAAAAAGATGTGCATGATATGGTTTCTGCATATTATTTTCTTCGGAATAACTACGATACTGAAACTATCAAGGAAGGAGAAGAAGTGAAGTTAAATATGTTTTTCGACAGTGAAAATTATGGCTTTAAGCTGAAGTATTTAGGGCGGGAAACCATCCGTACAAAATTCGGAAAAGTGAAAACACTTAAGTTCAGGCCTTATGTTATGGCAGGACGTGTTTTTAAGGAACAAGAAAGTCTGACGCTTTGGGTGAGTGCTGACAAAAATAAAATACCTTTGCGTATCAAAGCCGATTTGGCAGTGGGTTCGCTTCGTGCAGACCTGGATGCCTTTAAAGGCCTGAAGCATCAGTTTGTAATAGAATTTAATTAAGACATGGCCGACCAACCAAATTATGATGATCTTCTTAATAAGTTAAAGGACAAATATGATGCACAAAGTGAGGATACAGAAAATTATTTGGAAGGCCTCCTTTATAGCAAATCGATTACCTATTGGGATTATATTCATACCGATGCTCTTTTAAGCCTTCAGATTCCGCGCACCACCTTTCCAGATGAGATGGTTTTTATAGCCTATCATCAGATCAATGAGCTCATTTTTAAAATGATCTTGTGGGAGATTTCACAGGTAGCAGATAAAGAGGATTTGACTGTTTCTTTTTTTGAATCTAAATTGATGCGCATCAGCCGATATTTTGATATGTTAACCACCTCTTTTAATATCATGAGGGAAGGGATGGACCCCGCGCAATACAATAAATTCAGACATACGCTAACACCAGCTAGTGGATTCCAAAGCGCACAATATAGATTGATCGAATTTGCTTCTACCGAATTAATCAATTTAATAGATGTAAGATTCAGGAAAACCATAAATCGCGAAACCCCTTTCGAACATGCTCTTGAACATTTATACTGGCAGGCCGCCGGAAAGGATTTTAAAACTGGTGAAAAAACATCCCTGCTTACCAATTTTGAAAATCGCTATAAGGAAGAATTCATAACTTTTATGAAAACCTATAACACAAAAAATCTTTGGTCGCGGTTTAAGGAACTTCCTAAAGCAGATCAGGAAGATCACGATTTGGTTAAAGCCATGCGCCATTATGATTATACGGTTAACGTAACCTGGGTTATGGCCCATTACAACGCCGCCGTTCACTATATTTTAGGAGCCGATGGCGATGGTGAAGCCACCGGAGGAAGCGACTGGCAAAAATATATGCATCCAAAGTATCAAAGACGAATATTTTTTCCTGAACTTTGGACTCAGGAAGAATTAGATAATTGGGGAAAAAACATCTAAATGAGAATTAAGGGATTAATACTGTTCTTATCATTCATTCTAATACTACAATCCTGTAAAACCGATAATTCATCAAGTGAAGTAATTGAGCCTGATCGCGAAGAAGAAGCGGTAGAATTGATGGAGTTTGGGTATAACCTGCAGAATTTTACCGTTGTTCGTGATACCATCAAATCTGGCGATACTTTCGGACTGATATTAGAACGCAACAATATTGCCTATCCAAAAATTTACCAGATCGCCGAACGCGCCAAAGACACTTTTGACATACGAAAACTCCAGGTAGGCAAACCTTATACGTTGCTCTGCTCTAAAGATGAATCAAAAGAGCCTCAGTGTTTTATTTATCAGCCAACACGTGAGGATTATGTTGTTATCGAGTTTTGCGATACCATTCTTGCGTACAAAGAAAAAAAGCCGATCACCATTAGGCGTAAGGAAGCTTCAGGGGTTATAACCGATAACCTCTCCATGACCATGGAGCGGCAGGGGCTTCCCATTCAGTTGATCTACGACATGTCTGATATTTATGCATGGACCGTAGACTTTTTCCGGCTTCAAAAAGGCGATCGATTTAAAGTGATCTACAACCAGAAATTTATAGATGATAGCATCAGCACCGGGATTCATAGCATAGAAGCAGCTTTTTTTGAGCACAGGAGTGAACAATTTTATGCCTTTAACTTCACCATAGACAGTAGCAAACGAATTGCAGATTATTTCGACGAGAATACCAAGAGTTTGAGGAAGACTTTTTTACAGGCTCCAGTTCAATTCAGCAGGGTATCATCACGCTATAATTTAAACCGGAGAATCGCCTATTATGGCTATAAAAGAAGGCCACACCGGGGTACGGATTTTGCTGCTGCCGTCGGCACCGAAATCCTGGCAACCGCTAATGGTACGGTCGTTGAATCTGCCAGGCGGGGAGGCAATGGTAATTATGTTAAGATACGGCATAATCCAACCTATTCAACCCAATACCTGCATATGAGCAAAAGAAAAGCCAAAGTGGGAGACTATGTAAAGCAAGGTGATGTGATTGGCTATGTAGGCATGACGGGTAACACTTCCGGGCCGCATGTATGCTACAGGTTTTGGAAGAACAATAAACAAGTGGATCCATTCAAACAGAAATTACCCTCGGCGGAATCTATTCCTGACAGCCTCAAGCAAAATTATTTAGAATTCATGCAACCTCTTAAGATTGAACTGGATGCTATCCCATTTAAGGAGGATGACATGGAAATCTATCAACCGGAAGATCAAATTACCTTTAAAGATTAAATGGCACTACAAAATATTAATCCCACCTCAACAAACGCCTGGCAAAAACTAAAAGCGCATTTCGAGGAGATTTCCTCTTTGCATATGCTCGATTGGTTCGATAAGAACCCTAACAGAGCTAAGGATTTCACCATTAAATGGGAAGATTTCTATGTGGATTTCTCAAAGAACAGGATCAATGCTGAAACCTTCGAACTGCTAATGGAGCTTGCCGGAGAGGTAAAACTCGGTGATGCAATCGAGAAATATTTTTCAGGAGATTCAATTAATCAAACCGAAGGCAGAGCCGTATTGCATACCGCGTTGCGAGCCCGGCCTGATTACGATATTCAATTAGATGGAAATCCGGTTATGCCCGAAGTTATTGAAGTCAGGGAGAAGATTAAGTCTTTTTCCGAAGCTATTAATAAGGGGTCGTTAAAGGGCTCCAGCGGCAAGACTTTTACAGATGTGGTAAATATAGGGATTGGGGGATCCGATCTCGGTCCGGCAATGGTGGTCGATTCACTGAAGTACTATCAGAATAATTTAAAGCCGCATTTTGTTAGTAATGTCGACGGTGACCAGGTAGCCGAATTATTAAAGGACCTGGACCCTGAAACTACCTTATTTATTATTGTATCCAAAACCTTCACTACCCAGGAAACGCTCACCAATGCAAACACTATAAGATCATGGTTTGCAGACAAGTTGGGTGATCATGCGGTCGCTAAACATTTTGTTGCCGTTTCTACCAATTTGGAAAAGGTTAGGGCTTTTGGAATTGAAGAGGAGAATATATTCCCCATGTGGAACTGGGTGGGCGGTCGATTTTCATTGTGGAGTGCGGTTGGATTAAGTATAGCGGTAAGCCTCGGATATGATCACTTTGAAGGCCTTCTGAAAGGTGCACAGTCTATGGACGATCATTTCAGGACAACACCCTTTCATTCCAATATACCTGTTGTCGCCGCCTTGATAAGTGTATGGTACAATAATTTCTTTGAAGCAGAGTCGGAAGCTATTATTCCTTATACTCATTATCTAAATCAATTCGCCACATACCTGCAGCAGGCGGTTATGGAAAGTAACGGCAAAGGAGTGGATCGGGATGGAAAGAGTATTGATTATCAAACCGGAAATATTATTTGGGGAGAGCCGGGAACCAATTCACAGCATGCATTTTTTCAATTGATCCATCAGGGTACAAAGCTCATTCCCGTTGATTTCATTGGTTTTGTAAATCCTTTACATGATAATTGGGACCATCATGACAAGCTTATCTCCAATTTCCTTGCCCAAACCGAAGCTTTATTAACAGGAAAAACCGATAAAGAGGTATTAGAAGAATTTAAAGGCCAGAAGGCTGATGATATCACTATTGGAAGGACTTTGCCTTTCAAGGTATTCAGAGGGAATCGACCGACGACCACTATTCTTATCGATTCACTCAGTCCAGAGAGCCTGGGGAGCTTGATCGCTATGTACGAACATAAAATATTTGTCCAGGGTATTATTTGGAATATTTATAGTTATGACCAGTTTGGAGTCGAACTAGGGAAGCAGTTAGCCGGAAAAATCCTAAAGGAAATCGAAAATCCCGAATTTGAAATTCATGATAGTTCTACCAAAAATCTTATCGATTATTACAAGAAACACAAAAAAGGCTAAAAATAGTATGCTGATTTTGTTAAACCCTTGAAAAGACGTTAGTTTTTAAGGTTTCTAAACTGCGTTAAGCAACGTTATTTTCTTAACAATTTGTTAATGCAGTGTAGGATTTATTCAGTAATTTTGCACCGAAATAGAAACCAATTTTAACATTTAATATGAGAAGATTTAAACAATTGGTGCTTGTGATTACGGCTGTTCTTTTTACTGCTGTATCATGGGCTCAAAGCACTGTTACCGGTACGGTAATAGCTGCTGATCTAAATGCTCCGCTTCCTGGAGCCAATGTCATTGAAAGAGGAACTTCGAATGGTACAACAACCGATTTTGACGGAAACTTTTCACTTCAGACTGAAGCGAATTCCGGAGACATCATCGTGTCGTTTGTAGGTTATGGTTCTATGACGCTATCGTTTGACGGAGATACCAGTTTTGGTACAATCACTGTTTCTCCTGATAATACATTAGAAGAAGTAATCGTAACAGGTTCTGGAGTTATTGACCTTGCGGAAGATCGTCAAACTCCTGTTGCAGTATCAACGATTATGAAATCTGAAATCCAGGAGAGAGCAGTTGGTAACGTTGAAGTCCCTGAAATCTTGAAAAATACGCCTTCTGCGTATGTATCCGGACAAACCGGTTTTGGTGATTCTCAAATATTCTTGAGAGGATTTGACCAAACCAATATTGCCGTTCTTTTGAACGGTCAGCCGGTAAACGGAATGGAGGACGGACGAGTCTATTGGTCGAACTGGGCGGGTATTGCTGATATAGCAAACGGTGTTCAGGTTCAGCGTGGACTTGGTTCATCAAAACTGGCTATTTCATCTGTTGGTGGTACAATCAACCTTGTGATGAAGTCAACAGATCGTAACAAAGGAGGATTTGTTAGATTCCTCGGAGGTAATGACAGCTATTTTAAAGGAACTGTATCCTATGATACGGGTCTGAATGACAAAGGCTGGTCATTCTCTGTATTGCTTGACCACTGGCAAGCGCATCGCAAGTGGGCTGAAGGTACTTACGGACAGGGTCAGACTTACTTTTTCTCTGCCGGCTACCAGCCAAATGATCAGCACTCCTTAAACTTGCTTTTAACAGGTGCACCTCAGTATCACGGACAACGCTGGTCGCAAAGTCGTGAAACAATTGAGAATGATCCTAAATTCAATCAGCATTGGGGCTATACCGATGACGGTATTGAATCTGAAAGACAAAACTACTACCATAAACCGGTATTCAACCTAAACTGGGACTGGACGATTTCTGAGATTTCAGAATTATCGACTGTTGCATATGCATCATGGGGTCGTGGTGGTGGAACCGGACCAAGAGGTAATGGTAGAATAAGAACAGCTGACGGTCAGATTGATTACGCAGCTATCGAAGCTCAAAACTCACAAATAGGAATTGGTGGAGATTATGGAGCCCCACTTGGTGCAGGTTATATCAGACGTTCGTCTGTTAACAATCACCAATGGTATGGTCTTGTTTCTAACTTTTCAACAGAATTAAGTGCAAACTGGAATATCAACGTCGGTGCTGATGTGAGATTCTACAAAGGAGATCACTTCCGTCAGGTTGCTGATTTTTACGGCCTGAGCGGTTGGTCTAACGACCGTCCGGATGACGCTGTTGTTACGGCTTCATTCGATCCGACGCCTTGGGCATCATTATTTAATTTTGCTGATGAAGGCGAGAGAATTGACTATGACTACTCTGAGAATATCAATTACCAGGGATTATTCTCTCAGGTTGAATATACCGGAGATAGATTTTCTGCATTCTTCCAGGGAGCTGTTTCAAATCAGTCTTATCAAAGAACAGGTCGATTTGATGACCCGGGAGAATCTGATAAAGAAACCAAATTCGGATATAACCTTAAAGGTGGTGCAGCATTAAAGATTGCTGATCATAGCACATTATTCTCGAATGTCGGTTATTATTCACGTCAGCCATATCTTGATAATATCTTTAAAGACATAAGAAGCTCAAATGAATTGTTTGAGAACCCTTCAGTTGATAATGAAGATATTACTGGAGTTGAATTGGGATACAATTTCCAAACCTCTAACTTCAGAGCTAGCTTCAACTTCTATTATACCGATTGGGATAATCGTGTGATCTTAGGATTTGATGTTGACGATAATGGCACCCCTGATGATGATAACGATGATATCGAACTTAACATTTTCGATAGAGGAGTTCGCCAGGTACACAGAGGTGCTGAATTAGATCTGTCTTATCGCCCTGCCAATGGTGTGACCATTAATGGTTATGTTTCCGGAGGAAGCTGGGAATTCAAAGGTGAGTCGAATGTTTCAATTTACAATGATGAAACTGGACAGCTAGTTGCTACTGCTGAAGGGGTTAATCGTGATGGTACAAAATTACCAACCGCTCCACAATTCACAGCAGGACTAGGTGTACGAGCCAACATCCTTGATAATGGAGAATCAAGACTAAGTGTTGACGGTAATATTAACTATTACGACAGACATTTCCTTAATGATGGAAACTCAATTCAGGTTGAGAATGTAGGAAGAATTAAGCCGTTTTCACTTACGGATTTTGGTTTAACCTA
>JABDPU010000080.1 GCA_013042625.1 Flavobacteriaceae bacterium
TCAGGATAACGTTTCATATGTTCCTTATACCAGGGATAACCGGGAAAATCGACCGTGGCATCAAAGCCATCATAAAGTGCATCCCAGTCGGTATCTCCCGTGGCATCTAATTGTTCCCAGTATTTTAATCGTTGAGGGTTAACCAATAATTCCTTCATATGGTAGACCCTGCTGTATCCCAGGGTTTCTAAACTTCTTTTTAAAGTCGTAGTTCCGGTTCTCGGGCATCCCGCCCCAATTATTTTAATTGACATGATTTTATTGATTTTATTTGGTTAGTTATTGTTCTTATTGTTCAGCCGGTGGTGGCGGTGGTGGCATTTTAAAGACAAACTGTTCCGGTTGTGGATCGATCGCTTTCAATTCCTTGCCTGAAAAAGCTGAATAATCAGCACTAAAATGTGTTGCCCTGAACTGCCCGAACAAAAATGGTCCTGTAGGTTGAGAAGCCGTTCCATCTGGCAGCTTATAACCGTCCATATAAGGATTCCAGTATTCCCAAACGATCTCACCCTCGGAAGTCACTTCAAAAAATCGTCCTTTAGCCCCTGAACAAATCAGGGTATTTCCATTTGCCAATCGCTGTGCACCAGAAACAAAGGCAGAGTAAAACGAATATTTATCAGGTGCCATGTAGGTCCAACTGGTCTCTTTTGGCCCAAATGGTTCACTGTCCGACAATTCATAGGTTCCGTCAGATTTTAAAGGCGGTTTTAACTGATAAACTGCACTATAATTCCCAACATCTCCAACTGCTACCTGCGGGTCAGGAGATTTGGCCTGCATTATTGCCGCCCAGACATTAGGAAGTTTACTATTCGGATCCGGAATATCATTATTAAAAACCATTAGCTCACCCTCTCCCGGATGGCCTTCAGGAATCCATTTAACATCATGCTGCCCATGTAACCTCGGATATGCTTCATTTTCCCGGCCATAGTTTGCAGGATTACCCCAGCGGTACAGCAGATCACCGGCCGGTCCTTTGGCTTCTTCAGTTGATATGCTATGATCGATGATAAAGATCTCGCCCAGTCCAGGTGAACTTACAGCTATTTGATCAAGATCAGCATTATAAGAAACCGCATTGCAGTGGACAATATCCGAATCCCAGTTATCAACGGTGGCATTGGAGGTGACCATACTACCTTTTTTCATCTGCTCAATCTGCTCTGCAGTAATCGGTGGACCACCCTCGCCATGCAGATTAATATTGATCTTCCCTGGATTATCAGCAAGCACGCCATAATTAGCTTTAGTAGAATCATTATCCTGGATGATGTGATCCCACATGCGCCATTCCCATACAATTTCTCCACCTTCAGGATATGTCGGTTTGATCTCTATAATTTTATCGGGCCAAATACCTGCCTTTGCTGTATGCTCCGGATCCCGTCCTGCAGCAACAGCATCTTCAAATGGGATGACCTCAAAGGAAATCGCCAATATATTGCCATTCGGCAAAGGTTCAATATCGTGATGAATCAATTCGGTCTCCGTGGCATATTCGAAGTCCCAGAGCATATTACCATCCCAGTCATATTCCCGAATGCGACCTGCCTGTCCACCTGCTGCGAAAGTTGGAAAATCAATATCACGCTGGAGGCTCAGTAAGTGACCATTATCGAGAAGGTAGGCCTGCATACTATTGAGGTCGTGCCCCCACTCATGAACCACTTCACCGTCCAAATTAATCAGGACTGTTTTCGTACTCGCTGATGGTTGAAACATGATATAACCGTCAGTTGCCTTATCGGTCTTATTAATCAAACCACGCTCGGCATTAACACCGGTAATACTCCTGGTATCCTCAGGCTTCCATTCTTTAACCGCAATGGGTTCAGCAGGTTGTTCTTCAGGTTCCTTCTTACATGATAAATTAAAAAGGAAAAGGGGTAGCAGTAATAGAATAATTGATTTCTTCATTTTAAATGATTGGTTTATAGCAAGTGAATTTGAATATTTCGATTAGTCGAATTCTGAAAATGAATAAAAATGTGGGGAAAGGGATTGCAGTATAACTCTATGGTTAGATTACCACAAAGCTTGACCTTGAGGAATTGGGGCCCTCTTTTTAACTGAATCGGCATGGTTGGTTAATAAACGAACCTAAAGATAGAAAAATTCTGATAAGAATGCTGAATGGCTATACTGGCTATGGGGATGCAAAAAAGCTAAAAGCCTCATAAACAAGGAAAGCCGGCCAGACTATGGCCTTCAATACACCCAATAAACCCGATCCGAAACCCGTCGCAACAGAAATATAATACACTACAGCACCGATAAATCCAAGGCCATAGATAGCGCTTCCAGGACCCTTATCTTTAACTTTGTCTTTCATTTTATTACGAATTTAATTAGACAATTAAAGGTAATATTAAATTCTCTGATCCATTGACAGTCGATTATTTTCCAATATTATCTTTTCGTTAATCATGGTCTAAATTTGTAACTTAGTCAGACACATTTATACCAATCTAATAAACATTCATTTTCATGGGAACATACATTTTACTCGGACTGGTAGTCGTTGTCGGCTTCCTGATGATTTCAATTTTCAACAAATTTGCTAAAAATCGAAACCTGGTTCAGGATGCATGGGCCAATATTGACGTCGCTTTAAAAAGACGGTATGACCTCATCCCTAATCTGGTTGAAACGGTAAAAGGTTATGCCAAACATGAGAAATCAACCTTTGAAGACGTGGTCAATGCCCGAAATCTTGCCATGCAGGTACCAGATGGTGATATTGCAGGACAGATCAAGGCTGAAAATCAATTACAACAGACCCTGAGGAGCATCTTTGCATTAGCTGAAGACTATCCCGATTTAAAGGCTAATGAGAACTTCAAGGATCTCCAGGATAAATTAAATATTATCGAGGAGAATCTGGAGCGAAGCCGGCGCTATTACAATGGCAGCGTTAGGGAAAACAATACTTATGGAGAAACTTTTCCTGCAGTACTATTCGCCAGCATGTTGAAATACGAGCGATTCGACTTCTTCGAAACCGATGAGGCCAGCCGTGAAAATGTGAAAGTGGACTTTTCATGATTGACTTAACTGACGGTGTAATGCGATCTTTCAAGCTTTTTCTTCTTGGAATAAGCCTGTTTTTTAGTGCTATTTCAGTCAGTTATGCCCAGGATTTTATAGTCAGGGGTTTTGAAGCAGATATAAGGATAAACCCTGAAGGCTGGTTTGAAGTTACCGAACGCTACGAGGTGGAATTCCTGAGAGAAAGACATGGCATATTCCGCGTTATTCAAACCAATTACGATTTTATTGATCCAGATGGAATTCAGCAGAAACGACGCATTAAAATTAGCAATCTGGAGGTTCCAGGACATCAATTTGATGCACCATCAGACTTTAAACAGAAGTATTCCGACCAACTTAGAATTAGGATTGGTGATCCCAATCATTATGTAAATGGCTTTGTCAATTATGAGATCAGATACCGGGTAGAGAACGCCTTTATTTTCAAAGATGATGCTGTTCAGTTTTACTGGAATATTAAAAATGATGGCTGGCCAACAGATTTTGAACAGGTATATTTCAAGGTCAATGCACCCGAGGGAGTTACTTTAGGTGGTGATAATTGTTATGTTTATTCCGGACCAAGAGGTGCCTCTGCAAGATCCCTGGATTTCGATATAAGTTATAACCAAAATGTAATTGAAGGAAGAAATCGATCGGAATATGTCTCAGTACCCAATCACAATCTCACGGTATTGATCAACCTCCCTGCAGGATCTGTAGCTGAGATCAAACCTGCCTTTCCGTTTTTGAAAGATTATGGATGGACCCTTTTAATCACTACAATGATAGCTTCATTTTATGGGTTGTGGAAGCGTTTTGGGAAAGATGATGAGTTAGCAAGTATAACTAGTTATTATCCACCTGAAAACATGGATCCGGCAATGGCCGGTTATCTGATCAATGATCATTACGACTCCAACGACCTGATTTCCCTGATTCCCTATTGTGGCACTCAAGGCATTCTGAGGGTTTAAGAGACCAAAAG
>JABDPU010000068.1 GCA_013042625.1 Flavobacteriaceae bacterium
TCTTCTTTTTCAACACGAGTCTTAGTCAGTTCATTCTTGATTTCACCGTTTTCATGTTCAAGCTCAAGATATTTCTTCTTAGAAACACAGGATACCAGCATCAACGGCAGGACCAATAGGACAATAAATTTTTTCATAATTAGATTTTCTGATTAAATAGTAGTTTGATTACAGCATATTTACGGTCAGATTGCCGAATTGGATTTCCATAACCAAATTATTTTAGCGGACTTATCAACTAATCCCGGTTAATAAGTTCATTTTCTTCAGAATTTACCTTTTATGAAAGCTTTAAGGATTGTTTACCTGCATATTTTATAACTTGAAACTATGGTTTGCCGCAAGTGGGTTTTGGTTATTATAATGATACCGTTTCTTTGTTTTTCCCAGTATTCGGAATACGAATGGGAGGAACGGGACGAATGGATGCCTGTTGAGCGCATCTTTGAATTATCGGAAATAGAACCTGGCATGCATGTTGCCGATATTGGCTGTCATGAAGGCTATTTTAGCGTTCACTTGTCCAATGCCGTTGGAGCAAAAGGGCAGGTATTTGCCGTTGATGTTCGCTCAGACCGGCTCAACCGGCTCAGAAACCACCTGGATGACCGGGATATCAGCAATGTAAAGGTTATCCTGGGAGACTATGACGATCCCAAATTACCGGAAGCCAGTCTGGATGTTGTGATGATAATTGACACCTATCACGAAATGACTTCCTACAGGCAGATATTAAAGCATGTTTACAAGGCCTTAAAACCGGGAGGAAAACTGGTTATTTTGGAAAAATTAAAACAGCGGGTTCGCGATGGCAGCCGGAAAGAACAAACCGATGCCCATACTTTGGCGCCAAACTTTGTCAGGAGAGAAATGAAAGCAGCGAACTTCATAATCATTAGGGACGTTCGTGACCTTGGCAATTGGGAAGAAGATAAGAAAAAACCCATGTGGATGTTAGTAGCGGAGAAGTCCGCTAAATCAAAATGGTCAAGTAACAAACTATGAAAAATCGATTCAGCAGGAGGGAAGCCATGCAATTGGTAGGAGGAGGAACAGCCGCAACCCTGTTAATGCCCAGCTTATGGGCCATTCAAAATTCAACAATCATGAAACGTTTAATACCAAGTTCTGGTGAGGCCCTGCCGGTAGTCGGACTGGGCACCTGGCAAACCTTTGATGTTGGCAGCGATCCGGTAATGCGTAAACAATTAACCCAGGTGTTAATGGAGATGAAACGTTTAGGCGGCGCCATGATCGATAGCTCGCCCATGTATGGACGTTCTGAATCAGTGGTTGGCGAGCTTACCGAACAAGCAAAGCTCAAGGATTCCTTTTTTTATGCCACTAAGGTCTGGATTAACGGCAGGGAAGAGGGTATCAGGCAGATGAACGAATCCATGTTCAGGATGGGCAAAATGCCAATGGACCTGATGCAGATCCATAACCTCGTCGACTGGGAGACGCATCATAAGACCTTAAGAGAATGGAAGGCCGAAGGTAAGATACGCTACAGGGGTTTTACGCATTATACCGACAGTTCGCATAAAACGCTGGAAAAACTGGTCAGACAGCAGAATCCTGATTTTGTGCAGTTCAATTATTCCATGGCGGAGCGTAACGCCGAAAAGCGATTATTGGCTGCCTGTAAAGACATGGGAGTAGGAGTGATCATAAACCGGCCCTATGGAGGTGGTGCCTTGTTCGGAAAGGTAAAAAGCAAGGAGCTACCCGAATGGTGTAAAGAGCTGGATATCAACTCCTGGGGACAGTTCTTCTTAAAGTATATCCTTGGTCATGAAGCGGTAAATGTGGTAATTCCGGGTACTTCAAAGGCCAGGCATGTGATCGACAATATGGGAGCAGGATATGGACGTTTGCCTGATGAGTCGGAACGCCAGAAGATGTTGGAGTATTTCATGAAATTGTAAGACTTTATTGTACTTAGTACTTAGTACTTAGTGCTTAGTTCTTAGTTCCTGGCAGTTGGCTGCAGAGGTTCGATGCATCGGATCGATTAGGCCAATTAGTTTAAATATAGACGAATGTCATTACGAGGATTTCGCCCTAGGCGAGGACGTCGTAATCTTATTGTATTTGATCAAACTTAAATTAGATTCTTAGGTCACGTTTCACTAGACTCTGAATGACGTTTGGTTTATTGCGATATTATCTGGTTAATGATACCTCATGACGATACACCTCGCTTTGCTCGGCACTCGATGTGACAGATAGTGTCAGTTCGAGTGTTGCGTTAGCAACGTATCGAGAAATTTTTATTCGTTTTAATTCTTCATTTCTTTTGCGCACCCAAAAGAAATGAAGCAAAGAAAAGGGTGCTCAAAAGAAGGAAATTGCTTCGCACCGTTCGCTCTCGAAACTTCATGCACAACCCATTGAAAATGGCCCGCAGTTCCGTTTCTCCGCTCACTATTTCTGACTTTTGAGAATTCAGTGCTTTGCACTGATAATATTTTAATGATGCTTTGCATCGTTTAGATCAATTGGTTTGAATAGAAAAGACCAATGTCATTCTGAACGGAGTGAAGAATCTATTGGCTGGAGTGATTCGTAATTCTTGAGAAGTGAACTGGTTCCTGCTCGCCCGAATGCGAGGCTACTGCCGAGTAGGCGGGGTTCCTGCCTGCCCGTTCGTGAGGCCTTGGCCAAGCAGGCGGGGTTCCTCATCTCGATACACCTCGCTTTGCTCGGCACTCGATGTGACAGATGATGTCAGTTCGAGTGTTGCGTTAGCAATGTATCGAGAACGTATCAGGCGTTATTTGTTAAATGTGATTCATGAACTGTTACCCGTCGCCCATTACCTATGAATAGCATAACTACTCGCATTCGCATAAGCGGTTAAGATCTCATTAAAACGTTTTAGGGCTTTCAATAGTGATTTTCTTAGCTTTTTCATAACAAGTGATTTTTGATTAATGAATTTTTCTTTTAAGGTAGATGCAGAAAAGGTTGAAAGGTTGTCTAAAGAAATCAAAAAGAAGTCACAATATTTTCATAAGAAAAAGGTCAATTGGTCGAGATTATGGCGATTTATTAAAATAAAAGCGATGAAAACAACTCAGAACTAATAGGTTTTTTGCATAACTTTATAGGGCTATTAATTAAAACCAAACAACATTATGAAATCAAAATTGGTATTATCCGTATTAGCCCTAGCTTTTATTTTTACAGGATGTAGTGATGAACCGGTCGACCAGTCGGCAGAATCAACTATATCTGAACGTGGAGCGGAACGTCCTTTTAAAGTTAGAGGAGCGGGTGTTTTTAATCTTGCAGATTCTGATGTATGTGCCCCTTTGGCTACCATCATTATAGAGGGTACAGGAAATGGAACTCATATTGGAAATTTTGACGTTCTAATTACAGAGTGTAATGATTTGGCAGGTACTATTATACAAAATGGTATTGTAACTGCAGCGAATGGTGATGAGCTTTATTTCGTAGCCACAAATTTTAGCGCAGATGACAACGGTCCTTTTGGTGAGTACGATTTTGAAGGAGGAACCGGCCGTTTTGAAGATTCCTATGGATATCTAAAATTGTATAACACTTTGGTTGTAACTGGTCCCGGGACCGGAACTTATTCTAATCAGGGTGAAGGTTATCTCGCCTATTAATTCAAATCTCGA
>JABDPU010000073.1 GCA_013042625.1 Flavobacteriaceae bacterium
TAAAATCAAGAATAAACTTATTAAAACGGTAATTAATGCCTATTAAGGAATCTGAACTCATCCTTAACCCGGATGGAAGTGTCTATCATCTTAACCTCAAGCCCGAAAACATTTCAGAAAACATCATATTTGTTGGTGACCAGGATCGTGTCGAACGAATTTCCAAACATTTTGATACAGTTGAGTTCAAAACTCAGAAGAGGGAATTCAAAACGCATACCGGCATTTATAAAGGCAAACGCTTATCAGTAATATCGACGGGAATAGGCCCCGACAATATTGATATTGTTATGAATGAACTGGATGCACTGGTAAACATCGATTTGAACACGCGATTGGTAAAACCTCATCTCAGATCATTAAATATAGTACGCGTCGGAACTTCAGGTTCAATCCAGTCTAATGTTCCTATAGACTCCATTGTATTAAGCACTCATGGCCTGGACCTGACCGGAATGATGCATTATTACAAAATAGAGGAGCATTCAAACAAGGAGATGGCCGATGCATTTGTTGCGCATACATACTGGAACCCCAATAAGGCCAGGCCACTTATTATTGAAAACAGCAAAGAACTGGAAAATCATTTTGGAAGTGAAAAAACCTATAAAGGCGTCACAGCTACAGCAGGTGGATTTTATGGTCCGCAAGGGCGCGTCCTCAGACTTCCACTATATGACCCAGATCTCAATGATAAATTAGAAAGTTACCTTTTTAAAGGCATTCGGATCGCAAATTTTGAAATGGAGACTTCTGTGATCTATGGCATGGCCAAAATGCTTGGTCATCATGCTTTGTCCCTAAATGCTGTCATCGCCAACAGAGCTACTATGGAGTTCAGTAAAGATCCTTACAAGGTGGTTGATGAATTGATTGAATATACGCTTCAAAAATTTATTGAATAAATGACTACTGTTAATATCGGTGGAGTTCCCGAGCATTTCAATTTGTCCTGGTATTTAACCCTTAAAGATGGATCTTATAAAGACCGTGGAATCAACCTGAGATGGCAGGATTTTCATGGCGGAACCGGTCAGATGTGTCGTGCTTTGAGAAATGAAGAGATCGACCTGGCTGTTGTTTTAACCGAAGGAATAATCAAGGATATCATCGACGGAAACCAATCAAAGATCGTTCAGGTATTTGTAGCATCCCCCTTAATTTGGGGAATTCACGTAGCGGCCCAGTCTGAATTCCAAAAAATAGAACAATTGAAAGGAACCAAGGCAGCGATTAGCCGGTTTGGATCAGGATCACACCTCATGGCATATGTCAATGCCCAACGAAATAACTGGGACCTGGACAAAGACCTGAAGTTTGAGCTTATTAAAAATCTCGATGGTGCTGTGGAGGGATTAACAAAAGGTATTGCCGATTATTTTTTATGGGAGAAATTCACCACAAAACCCCTGGTTGATGACGGTGTTTTCAGGAGAATAGGAGAATGCCCAACGCCCTGGCCTTGCTTTGTAATAGCAGCCAGTAATAAATTTATTAAAGAGCAAAATAACCATCTTCAAACAATTTTAGAGATCATTAATACAACGAGTATGGAATTTAAACAAATTCCCAGCATCGACCGCATGATAGCGAACAGGTATGGACAGGATATAGACGATGTAAAGGAATGGCTGAGCCTTACCGAATGGTCTTCTGAGCAAATTGATGGGGCCACTCTCGATCGTGTTCAGAAGCAACTTTTTGATCTTGGAATTATAGACAGGATTGCGGCCAATGATGAATTGATTGTCTAGTTATAAATTCTATTTCCAAAATTTAAGTTAAAGTCTTCTCGTAACTTATTACTAATCACCTATTTGCATTTTTAGGAATATATTCGTATAATTGCCTAACGAAAACCCAAATCGCGTATGTTTTATACAATTACATTAATCCTTCTAGTTCTAGTAGGCATCAATTTCGTGTTGCTGAAGTTCAGTTGTAACAAGACTACCAAAAAAGTTAGCTCAAACAAGCCTCTTATTCTTAAGAAGCCAGCTTCTACTCTTACCACTGGATCGGTGTCAGGCCGTCTTGCTGCAACAGGGAGTTAGTCCTGCTGAAATGTTTGTTTCCAAACCAGTATCCGCGATTCGCGCTTAATGGCGAAGGATGCCCGGATGTCAGAATATGATGTTTCCTGGTATCAATCAGTTTAGTCTTACGTTTAGCATAACCACCCCACAATAGAAATACAACATTTTTCTTCTTTTCTGATATTAACTGTATAACTGCATCAGTAAAGGTTTCCCAGCCATTATTTTGATGGCTGCCCGCGTTATGGGCTCGAACTGTTAAGGTCGCATTCAACAGTAGAACGCCTTGATCGGCCCAGGACTCGAGGTTTCCGCTTTTGGGATATGGCCTGTTTATATCCGATTCGAGTTCTTTAAATATATTTATCAGAGACGGTGGATGAGCAATACCCTCATTAACCGAAAAACATAAACCATGCGCCTGACCAGGACCATGGTAGGGATCCTGTCCGATAATAACAACTTTCAGTTTATCGAAGCTGCAATGATCAAAGGCAGAAAAAATTTGTTTTCCCGGCGGAAAGCAGGTGTTTTTAAGATATTCTTTTTTAACGAATTCAGCCAGGTTTACAAAATACGGCTTCTTGAATTCCTCCTTTAAAACAGCTTTCCAACTGGCATCGATTTTTACATCCATAAACCAATCCCCGATTTAATTATTGTATTTCGAATAATAATGCCATAAAGATAAAACATTGAAGCCCAAAAACATTAATACATTCAACTGCTTTCAAGGCCATATGATGTGAATACCAATACGAGCTGAAAGTCTTATCTTTGCACTCTGGAATTCAGTAGTACAGATGATTAAGATTCATCAAAAAACATTAGAAGATCTTGAATTTCACCAGGTATTAAACCAGGTGGCTGAACACTGCGTGACCAAATCGGGTAAGGATTCGATTTTAAGCCTGGTTCCGCTTGAATCAACAGAAAAGGCAATTAATTCCTTACAGGCCGTAAATGAGTATAAGGCCTCTTACGAAAATGAAAGCCGCATTCCTAACCACGGATTTGATACCATTGACGAGGAGCTTAAATTTCTTTTGATTGAAGACTACATCCTTGAAATTGAATCGATCAGACGGATAGGCCATATCATTTCAACTGCCACTGCTCATATTAAGTACTTTATAAAGTTCCAGGAGTTTTATCCTGTGTTATCCCATATCTGTGGAAAGCTTGAAGCCGATAAGGACATACTCAAGGAAATCAATTCAATAATCGACAAGGATGGAGAAATAAAGGATAATGCCAGTGATAATCTTGCTGTAATAAGAAAATCCATTAAAATCCATAAATCTAAAATAGGTTCGGGATTCAGCAAGGCTTTGAGTCAATATAATACCCAGGACTATTTAGATGATATCAAAGAGAGTATACTCGATAATCGCCGAGTGCTTGCAGTTAAGGCTATGTACCGGCGAAAAGTGAAAGGCACCATTTTAGGTTCGAGTAAGACCGGCAGTATCGTTTTCATTGAACCCGAAGCCATTTCGCTTCATCAGCGCGAATTGAATAACCTCGAATATGAGGAACATGAAGAGATAAAAAAGATCCTTGCTGCTTTAACTGACAAAATCAGGCCAGCACAACCTGTGTTGAAACAATATCAGGACTATCTCACTCAAATAGACAGCATTTTCGCCAGAACAAGATATGCATTGGAAATCAATGCGGTTTTACCCGAGATTTCCATGAAATATGATCTCGATTTAAAAGAAGCGTACCACCCGCTGCTTCTTAGAAGTAACAATCAAATTGGCGAAAAGACCTATCCACAGTCCATTCGACTAAATCCAGGAAATAGAATCATAGTGATTTCAGGGCCTAATGCAGGGGGGAAAAGTATAACCTTAAAAACCGTCGGACTGCTTCAGTTAATGATTCAAAGCGGAATATTAATTCCCGTTCATAAGAACAGTCAGATCTGCTTTTTCAACCGCATTTTAAGTGATATCGGTGATAACCAGTCTATCGAAAACCAACTGAGCACCTATAGTTATCGCTTAAAACAAATGAATTACTTCCTTAAAAAATGTAATGATAAAACCCTGTTTCTTATTGATGAATTCGGAACAGGAAGTGATCCGGAATTAGGTGGAGCACTGGCAGAAGTTTTTCTCGAATATTTTTACGACAAAGGATCTTTTGGTGTGATAACCACGCATTATACCAATCTTAAGATGCTGGCAGACGAATTGCCAGATATGCAAAATGCGAATATGCTGTTCGATGAGCGATCCCTAAAACCCATTTTCAAATTGGTGTTAGGCGAGGCTGGAAGTTCATTCACCTTTGAAGTCGCTCAGAAAAATGGTATTCCGTATAGCCTGATAAACAAGGCCAAGAAACGTATTGAACGAAGTAAGGTTAGGTTTGACAAGACTATTGCAAAATTACAGAAGGAACGTGGTAAACTCTCAAGACTGGAGCGTTCCTTAAGGGCAAATGAACAACGGAAAATTGCTGAGACCGATAAACTCGAATATACAAACCTGAGGGTTCAGAAGAAATTGGAAGGCTACCAGGAGCTATATGATTCCAACCAAAGACTGATATACCTGGGACAAAAAGTAGATAACCTGGCCAAGAAATTCCAGAATAATAAACGCAAGCGGGATTTGCTCGCTGAATTATTTAAGATCATACAGATTGAGAACTCCAGGAGAAAGAAGCAGAGTCGTGCAGAACAGCATAAATCTGAAATCAAAGAACGAAAAGCAAAGCGTGAGATTCAGAAACGAATAGAGCCTATCAGAAAACGAAAAAAGGCTGAAAAAAAAGCAATTGCCAAAAAAGAAGAAAACAAACCCAGGCCAAAGCTAAACGTTGG
Source organism: Flavobacteriaceae bacterium (assembly GCA_013042625.1). Classification (GTDB taxonomy): domain Bacteria; phylum Bacteroidota; class Bacteroidia; order Flavobacteriales; family Flavobacteriaceae; genus SHLJ01. The sequence continues at coordinate 4,873 of JABDPU010000073.1, forward strand.
TGATCGCGTAAGACTGGAAGATGGCATGGCTGTTGGCAGTATCGACAAGATTGAAAAGAATAAGGCCATAGTCAATTATGGTATGTTTACAACAAATGTGAGCCTGGAGCAGCTGGAATTGGTCGAAAAGAAAAAATGATCGAACTACCAAACAACAAATACCTCATACTTTTTGACGGGATCTGCAATCTCTGTAATAACTCCGTGAATTATATCATAAGAAAGGACAAGAAGAATCGATTTGTTTTCGCTGCAATACAATCTGAAATCGGTGGTAAAATTATAAGTGAATTGAATATTGATACGTCTAAAACCGATTCAATCATCTTGCTAAGGAACAGGAGTGAATACCATTTCAAGTCGACAGCAGCATTAAAAATCGCCCAAGACCTTCAATTCCCAACCAATTTAGCCATAGTCTTTCTTGTTATTCCTGCGTTTATAAGAAATTGGGTCTATGATATAATTGCCAGAAATCGTTATAAATGGTATGGAAAGCGCGAGGCGTGCATGATTCCTACACCGGAACTAAAGGCGAAGTTCCTGGAATGAAAAAACCTTGGATTTTAGCACATCCAAGGTTTTCTAACATTTAACAACTAACGAAAAAACTAAATGTATTTTTATAGCACATTCATTTTTACATTTTAAATATATTAAAGGTGTTACGGTGCCGGCAAAAATATCGTTGAACAACATT
>JABDPU010000075.1 GCA_013042625.1 Flavobacteriaceae bacterium
TAATATCAACAACATAATTGCAAATATTAATTAATTAATCCATTGAACTAAAAACTAAATTTTAGTACAGACCAAATGTAGAAATAAAATTCAGTTCATCGATATAGGACCCTATTTATTCGATGAATTACACTTTTTTTTAACATATTTAGACTATTTTCTCAAAATTACAGTAATTTCAGGCTAAAATTATTAAGCTTTATTTGGTTGCGATTCTACATTTTCACTAACTTAAACTCATAAAAACTCAAGTCATTGAAAAATGGCATTCAATTTGCTACTTCTGTTTTTAAATGATGAACACAGTGGAAAATAAATTTCAATTCATGATTCGATTCAATCTTCTTTTGGCATTCTTATTCTTATCGACCAACATAAATGCCCAGAATGGGGAATTTGAAGAAAAAGCCGTTTCGGTGGATAAGCTAATTGATGGCACATTATTGACCCCAAAGCATTCAGAACGTCCGGATCTGGCTATAATAATAGGAGGTTCGGGTCCGACAGACAGGAACGGCAATCAGAATTTTATGCAGAATAACGCCATTAAAAAATTAGCTGAAACCCTCAGTTCTAATGGTATAGCATCCTTCCGATATGATAAACGCATAGTAAAACAAATAAGGCGTGGGAAAGTTGACGGCTCGATCATGTTCGACGACTTTGTAAGCGATGCGGTGTCAGCTTTAAAGTATTTCAAAAAATCTGGTTCTTTTGATGATATTGTTCTGATAGGACATGGCCAGGGCAGCCTGGTTGGTATCCTGGCGTCTAAATCAGGAGTTGATGGCTTTGTATCAATTGCGGGATCCGGGAAATCTATTGACCAGGTCATTCTGGAACAGGTTGAGAAAACTGCGCCCATGTTTACCGAGGATACGAAGAAGGTACTTGAAACATTGAAAAAAGGAGAGATCACCTACGATTATCCTGAGGCACTGGAAAGTATTTTTAGCGAAGATCTTCAGCCTTTCATGGCTAACTGGATGAAGTATATCCCTGAAAAAGAAATAGCGGAATTACAGATTCCTATGCTAATAATAAATGGCACCAAAGATTTACAGGTATCCACAGAAGAAGCGACCAATCTTTCTAGTGCTGCTAAAAATTCAGAATTACTGTTGATTGACAAAATGAATCATATTTTCGTCATTATTGAAGGAGATGACCTGGAAAACTCTAAGTCCTATAATGAGTCTTATCGAAAAATCTCTGAAGAACTGAGTCAGGCCATAATTACCTTTGTTCAAGGGCTTTAAACTCATCTTTATCGAATAAATAGCCGTTTTATCTCCAATTTTCAGCCAAGCTGGATAAATTGCCATACATTTTTAACCGTTTATCAACCAAATCAAACTACTGTGGCTTTTATCAGACTGACTACTGTCCTTGTATTATTTTGTTTTTATTTCGGATCGGCGCAGGAATATGCGCTTGGTGTTCGGGGTGGATTTAACAATTTCACCATTGGTGATATCAATTCGAGAGGTGGATCTATTGCTCAGGGAAGACCCGACGAACTGTTCAGTCCGAAAAAAGAAATGGGCTATCAGTTAGGTGGCTATTTAAATGTTGCCTTTGGAAAGCTTTTTGTACAGCCGGAAATCAATTATCTCCGCGCTAAGAACAGATATGAATTTCCCGATCAGGATTCGAAATGGAACTCTTCAAGAATAGATATTCCCCTGCTGGCAGGATACAACATTTATAAACCTGTTTCAATTTACGCAGGTCCAATATTCAATTTCTATAATTATACCAAACTGGAAGGTGTGCAGGTGACGAGTTTCAGTGATGGTGGTCCAGACCTGGAGGAAAGCACTGTTAACTTCGTTATTGGAGCAATGCTCAGATGGAAACGCTTTGGTGTTGATCTCAGGTATGAAATAGGTTCTAATGAAACAGAAGAAGAATTACTGGATATTATTCGTTCCACCTATGGGGTGAACCTCGCAGATTTAAGATCTTATAAGCCCAATGTGATCAGCCTGAGTTTTACGGTTGATATATTCAGAACTGACAATGACGACATTGGTGGATTCTTCTCCGGCCTGTTCAAGAATAATAATAAATGCTACTGCCCTTACTAACAAGGACAATTCATATACATTCTTAAAACTAAAAAAGCATTGGTAACACACGGTCCAATGCTTTTTTATTTACTAACCAACCAAAAAAATTAATTTGTATATGAATGAACAAATTACATTTTAAGAAATACAAGTACCATGCCAAAATCCTGATCGTTTGGAGAATATAAAAATTATTTATATCTTTATGATATCATTTTAATATCATTATAAATTATATAATATGAAACGACAAGAAGAACGAGCAATGATCCCTGCCAATGGTTATTTAATGCTGGTTATTTTTCTAATCTTATTTTTCGGAGGAATATTTATGCTGATTTCAAGAGAGAATCCGTGGTATTTTATTTCTATTGTGATCGCTATCATCATCGGTTTGGGCTTTATCATGGTACAACCAAACAATTCGAGAGTGCTTCTCCTTTTTGGTGAATACATCGGTTCGGTAAAGCAAAATGGATTTTACTGGGTGAATCCGTTCTATACCAAAAAGAAGATCTCCCTTAGGGCCAGTAATTTTGATAGTGAACGATTAAAAGTCAATGATAAGCTGGGTAATCCCATTATGATCAGTACTATCCTGGTTTGGCGTGTGCTGGACACTTATAAAGCTGCATTTGATGTAGACAATTATGAAAATTTCGTGCGTGTTCAAACCGATGCCGCCGTTAGGAAATTAGCGAGCATGTATCCTTATGATAATTTCGCCGATGACGGACATGAGGAAGATATCACCCTGCGCTCCAGTGTGAACGAGGTCAGTGAGACCCTCGAAAAAGAAATTGAAGAACGCCTGAGAATTGCAGGAATTGAAGTCCTTGAAGCCCGAATTGGCTATTTAGCCTATGCACAGGAAATTGCCAATGCCATGTTGAAGCGCCAACAGGCAACAGCCATTGTAGCCGCCAGGCATAAAATTGTTGAAGGTGCAGTGAGCATGGTTGAAATGGCCCTTTATGAACTCAATAAAAAAGAATTGCTGGAATTAGATGAAGAGCGTAAAGCGGCTATGGTAAGTAACCTAATGGTCATCCTCTGCGGAGATAAGGATGCATCACCAATCGTAAACGCAGGAACGCTGAGTCATTAATATGAATAATAAGCAAATTTATAGTATCGCGATAGGAAGCGCAATAGGCACAAGTGTAGGTGTTACGATTGGAGCTGTGATAGATGATGTGGCCATGGGTACCATCTATGGGTCTACGATCGGTATGGGTATTGGTGTTATAATTGCACTGGTATTTCTAAAAGGCGATGACTCTAAATCATAAATAAATTATGAAAGAATATAAAGTGGTTAATCCCAAACTCGGGATGAGCCGGCGAAACGAGAAACTGGAAGACGTATTGAATCAATATGCACGAGAAGGATGGCATGTCTGCTTCATTGGACAGAATGCCTATATGGTTGTTTTTGAGCGTGATAAAAATCGATAATAATGAGTCGGCCGAAAATTAAAGTGCCATACGAGCAGATCGATATCCTGGTGGAATTATTAAACATCACCTTGCTCATCCTTATTTGGGGCTATACCATTATGAATTACCTTGAATTGCCAGATACCATCCCAATTCATTTCAATGCCAAGGGCGAACCGGATGACTTTGGTCATAGGTCGAACTTATGGTTATTACCGGCCATTGCTACATTTATTTTCTTTTTGATGTTTATAGTAAACCTTTTTCCTCATGCCCATAATTATATGGTCAATGTCACAGAAGAAAACGCATTGAAACTCTATCGTTTAAGCACTCGCGTGCTACGATTTGCGAATCTTTTTTGCATGCTATTGTTTGCTGTACTGGTTTATGAAATAATTGGTATGTCTTCCGGAAAAGATGCCAGGATTATGAGTTCCGGATTTCTTATTTTTTCAATAATAGCACCTCTGGCTATAGTTATTTATGCCGTGATTAAACAAAAACAAATGCGATAATCATGAGAGCAAAAACTGTATTTCTCATACTTGGAATGACCATCTCCATATGCTACGCTCAGGAAAATTCTGTTTCTGAAGAATTGCTGATCATGAATGACAGTATTCATCTTCAGGGCGTGCTGACCTATAAAAATGATCAAAATCCTCAGGCCTTAGCCATCTTTATACAAGGTTCAGGAAATCCAGACAAGAATGGCAACCAGTTAGGGATGAATATCAAGGCCAACTACATCAAGCAACTGGCAGAAGCCCTCTTGGAACAAGATATAGCCATGTTCCGGTATGATAAGCGCAATGTGCCGGAAGTGAATCACAAGATCGTTCTCAAGCACTATGTGTTTGATGACCTTGTGGATGATGTTAAAACCATTATCGAACATTTCAAAGGAGACAAAAGGTTTGATCAAATTGTTTTAATTGGCCATAGCCAGGGTTCTTTGGTAGGAATGCTCGCTATTGAAGCCGGAGCTGACCGCTATATCTCGCTGGCCGGACTTTCAAAATCTGCAGATGAGGCCATCGTTTGGCAAATCAGCAAACAAAATGAAGGCCTGTCTCAGGTTGCCGCGGAACATTTTAAAGAACTCAAGGAGACTGGTAAAATTGATTCCATCAATCCACTTCTTTACTCGATATTTAATCCGACCAATAATAAATTCTTTAAAAATTATATCAAATACAACCCGGTTGAGGAAATAGGCCGAATTAAAATCCCTACCCTGATCATCAATGGTAATATGGACCTGCAGGTTTCTGCGGAAGATGCAGAAGCTTTGCACCATGCATTACCAGATGCAGAGTTTAAAATCATCAGTAAAATGAATCATGTTTTAAAACATCTGGAGTCTGATGAAGACAATATGCAATCTTACTATACCGAAGATTATCCGGTTTCACCGGAATTGGTTGAAGTCATTGCCAAATTTATAAAGGACTGATATGGCTAAGAAAAAAGCATTTGCACTGCGGGTTAATGAAGAGATGCTTAAGGCCATTGAAAAATGGGCTGCTGATGAATTCCGAAGCACTAATGGACAGATTGAATGGATGTTGATGAAAACACTCAAAGATGCCAAGCGTTCCCCTCAAAACTCTAAAAAAAATCCTAAAACTTAGCCGAAAAACAAGAGGTTTCAAATATATGGTTATTTTTGGGCCACACTAACCCTCCATGTATTGAAGAAACTGCTGCTCATTCTTATTGGCTTAATTGCTTCTAATGCATTTTCCCAAAACAAATCCGTTACGGTTAAATATATCTCGGAAACCATTACCCTGGATGGTGTTCTTAACGAACCGGCCTGGGCCACTGCTGACATAGCTACAAATTTCTGGCAATACTTCCCGACAGATTCACTACAGGCCACCCAGCAGGCTGAGATAAAAATGCTTTTCGATGACACCAATCTTTATGTTGGTATAAAGGTGAATGCGCCAACAAGTGATTTTGTAATTCCTTCCTTAAGAAGGGATTTTCGGGCTGGCGGAAATGATAATATCACCCTGCTTTTCGACACCTTTAATGATGGTACAAATGCTATTATCTTCGGAACAAATCCCGAGGGGGTTCAACGCGAAATGCTGCTTTCAGGCGGCGGGACTGAACTGCGTGGATTTAATATGGCCTGGGATGCCAAATGGAAATGCGAGACGAAGATTCATGATGACCATTATATTATAGAATGGATCATTCCTCTATTTTCTTTTAAATACAGGGAAGGCGAAACCAAATGGCGCTTTAACAGTTATCATTTTGATACTCAAGCCAATGAAAATAATACCTGGGTAAGAATTCCTCAAAATCAAAATATTTTTAGCCTGGCCTATATGGGTGAAATGATATTTGAAAAACCCCTGGGCAAGTCGAAATCCCCTATTGCTATTATCCCCTATATCAATGCCCTGGTGGGAGAAGATTACGAAAATAATGAAACGGTGTCTGATTTTAAATACGGTGGTGATGCAAGGATGACCATTAAGAACAGTATGAACCTGGACTTAACGATTAATCCCGATTTCTCACAGGTGGAAGTTGACAGGCAGGTTACCAACTTAACACGTTTCGAAATCGGTTTACCGGAGCGCCGGCAATTCTTTATCGAGAATGCCGACCTCTTTAATGATTTTGGTAGCAGCCGGGATGCCAATCCGTTCTTTTCAAGGCGAATTGGTATTGCCAGGGATCTCGATGACAATAACATTCAGAACGATATTATTGCCGGATTGCGATTAAGCGGTAAACTGAATAATAACTTACGAATCGGTATTCTAAATATGCAAACCGAGGAAGATGTTTCCAATGAGATCGCCGCTTCAAATAATGCAGTGGTTACCGCCCAGCTAAAAACCTTCAGCCGGTCTAATCTCAGCATGATGTTTATCAATAAGCAGGCCACCAAAGATTATGACTTCTTACCTAATGAAGATCGATATAACCGGGTAGTTGGCCTTGATTACAGGATGGCCTCAGCCGATAATACATGGGTTGGTAAATATTTCTTTCATAAATCATTCTCACCCGATGTGAAATCCAAGGATTTTTCTGCTGGTGCTTCAACAGAATATAACGTACGAAATTACCAGGTACGATTAAGCGGAGTGTATGTAGGTGACAATTACAGGTCTGATCTTGGGTTTATCCGGCGGACTGATATCTTTAAGATCAATCCATCCTTCCAAAGAAACTTTTGGCCGAAAACAGGTAAAATTCAGCAACATAGCCTGGAGGTGATCCCGATATTCATTTGGCGTCCTACGCTTGATTTTGAAAATTCAGATTACACCATTATCAGCAGATGGGATGCCCGGTTCACCAATACCTCTTCATTTCAGGTTGAGATGTTCAATCGATATACAAAACTTTACGATGAATTTGATCCAACCCGTTCAGATGATGGAATTCCCCTGCCTGCCGATACCGATTATTATTATACCGATTTCGGAATGCAATACCGGTCTGATCAGCGGAAAGAATTATCATACAGTGTTGAACCCTCCTACGGTAAGTTTTATAATGGAAATAAATTTTCCTTTCAAGCTCGGCTGAACTATCGATGGCAACCACATTTCATTGCTTCACTCGACCTGCGTTATGACAGCATCAATTTACCGGAACCCTACTCCGATGCTTCAATCTGGCTAATCGGACCACGAATCGACATCACCTTTAATAAGAAATTGTTCTGGGCTACACTAATTCAATACAGCACCCAACAGGATAACTTTAGTATTAATTCCAGATTGCAATGGCGATTTGCACCGTTATCAGATTTATTTGTAGTTTACAACGATAACTATTTTGTAGATAATCGGTTTGCACCGCGGGTGCGTTCGCTTAATCTTAAGCTGACCTACTGGTTAAATCTCTAAGAATGCAAGACAGCACACCTTTTTTTTCCAATGAAACCATCGTATTTGGCCTACTGATGGCCGTTCTGGGCTTTATTTTTTATACCGAATCCAAACCTGACGGATTTTGGAAAAAGTTTTACAAAGTTGTCCCAGGGCTTTTCCTGGCTTATATGCTACCGGCTGTTCTGACCACCTCGGGATTGATCGCTGCCGATTGGAAAACTTATCCGGATGGAGTTGAGACTGAGCATAGCCTGGAACTATACTATATTTCCAGTCGGTTTTTATTACCGGCAGCCTTAGTTTTAATGACCCTGAGTATAGATTTGAAAGCCGTCTTCAATTTGGGATGGCGAGCTTTGATCATGTTTTTTACCGGGACCGTCGGAATAGTAATCGGTGGGCCGTTAGCTATTCTAATTGTTGCTGCTGTCTCACCGGAAACAGTTGGTGGAGAAGGATTCGATTCCGTTTGGCGGGGACTTTCAACCTTAGCAGGATCATGGATTGGTGGTGGAGCCAACCAGGCAGCCATGTTTGAAATATACCAGTTCAACCCGGAAAGATTCGGCCAGATGATTATTGTTGACATTGTTGTTGCCAATATCTGGATGGCGTTGTTATTGATTGGCATAGGTTCATCAGACAAATTCGACCGCTGGCTGAAGGCAGATAATTCTGCTATTGAAAAACTAAAAAATAAGGTTACCGAATTTTCTTTGAGTGTTAAACGGGATGCATCCCTGGCAGACTTAGTTATAATCATGGGCTTAGCTTTTGGAATGGTGAGCCTGGCGCATTGGGGTGCCGGAGCAATTGCACCTGCTCTTGAGGGTTGGGTAGCAACTATTGAAAACAACATCAGCAGAAACGCCTTAACATTTCTTGGCTCTTCATTTTTCTGGATGGTAAGCCTGGCAACTATTGGAGCCATCTTTTTATCATTCACTAAAGCCAGGAATTATGAAGGCGCCGGAGCCAGTAAAATCGGAAGTTTATTTATCTATATTCTTGTGGCCAGTATCGGGATGAAAATGGACCTTGCTAAAATACTCGATAACCCGGGATTAATTGCCGTAGGTCTGATCTGGATGGCATTCCATGCCGGATTATTGATCCTGGTTGCAAAGCTAATCAGGGCGCCATACTTCTTCCTTGCAGTAGGCAGCCAGGCCAATGTTGGTGGTGCTGCATCTGCTCCGGTAGTGGCAGCTGCTTTCCATCCATCCCTGGCGACTGTTGGGGTACTATTAGCTGTTCTTGGTTATGCTGTAGGAACCCTTGCAGCTATTGGTTGTACCGTTTTAATGCAACTCGCTGCAGGCGGTTAATTATTTTTATATGAAACGCATCTTTCAAATATCAGTTTTAGTTTTATTGATTTCAGCCTGTTCAGGTTCAGAACCGAATGTTATTGTAAACGGACAGATCAGAGGTCTGAAAAAGGGAACTTTATACCTGGAACAGCAACGTGACACCAGTTGGGTGGTTATCGACTCCATGCTGATTAACGGTCAGCCTGACTTTTTGCTTCAGGCGAGCTTAGATGAACCTGAAGTGCTCAATTTAAGGCTTGATGTTGCGAATACCGATTCGCAGCGGTTACGATTATTCGCGGCACCTGGAATCATGACCGTCAAGACTTCCTTGAAACGATTCTTTTATGATGCTAAGCTAAGCGGTTCTTCTCAACAGGAGCTGATGAATCAGTACAACGAAATGATGGATCAATTTAGTAACAGAAATCTTGAATTGATCAGACAGCAATTAGAAGCCGGTGTTGATAGTATAAAATCTGATAGTATTAAAGGTGAACTTGATAAATTGATGAAGCGTAAATATCTCTACGCCATCAATTTCGCAATGACCAATAAGAACACCAGGGTTGCGCCCTATATTGCCCTTTCAGAAATCTTTGATACTAATGTAAAATACCTGGATACCATTTACAAGGCGTTACCCGACTCAATTGCACAGTCGAAATACGGAACTGCTCTTGAAAATTATATTCAGGAAGTCAAGACTAAGACCGAGTAAAATACTTTTAAAGCTTGTTCAGTTTATCAACAAGCTTATTCGCTCTTTCCTCTAATTCTTTTCTAACACCTTTGAGATGTGCAGCGCGATTTTCCACCTTTCTTTCACTGACCTTTGGAATCAGATCGTCAAAGATCTCAATCGCTTCATCAATTATGGCCTCACTTTTTTTCATATCGGTACCCGAATTGGCCAGCTCATAGATATAAACGGCTTCAATGATATCGCCTAAAACGTAATTGATGTCTTTTTTTAAGTCTCGAATATTCGCCATGGTAAGAAGTTTAAGTCAATTAAAGATAGGGATTTTATACCCATACTTCCAATAATTCTACTCCTGCAGTTAGGATATTGAATGATTTATTGCAAGCCGGAATAAGAATAGACTGGCCTTTACTGATTTCATATTTATTACCTTCAAATTCAAATTTCGCCGCACCTTCAGAACAGATATAAATGAGGAATGAATCTTCCGCATTAATTTTGCCCATATTGGCTGTCAGCTCCATGAAATTGGTCTTGAAATACGGACAATGAACCATGACATTTGAAATATCAGGTTGACGTTCATAATCAATCTTTACATTTTCCTTACCATTGAAATCAATAGCATCGAGGGCCAGGTCATTGTGTAATTCCCTGGACTGACCATAGGCATCTACCCTATCCCAATCATAGACGCGGTAAGTTATATCACTGGTCTGTTGAATTTCAGCTAACATGATGCCTCCACCAATCGCATGGATCAATCCGGCTTCGATAAAAAAGCTGTCGCCTTTGGAGACATATTCCTCGTTCAGGATTTCCGGTAAGCGCTTTGCATTTAAGTGGGCCAGGTATGTTTCGGCATCTACCTCGTTCTTAAGTCCGAGAATCAGCCTCGAGCCCGGGTCAGCATTCATTATATACCACATTTCGGTTTTCCCGAATGAATTATGCCTGGCTTTGGCCAGTTCATCATCGGGGTGCAACTGAATTGACAGGTCGGTCCTTGCATCTATAAATTTGATTAGTATGGGAAATTTTCCATCGAAGCTGTTCCAAACAGATTCACCTAACAAGTCACCTTTAAAGATCTCAATCAATTCCCTAAGGCTTTTACCTTTTAGTTTACCTTGAGACACGATGGAAGAAAATCCTTCAACATCACTAATTTCCCAGCTCTCCCCTACATTGCTTTTGTCCGTGGGCTTATTAAATTCTGTCCTGAGTTTTTCGCCACCCCAAATTCGCTCTTGAAGGATTGGGGTAAAAATCAAGGGATGTAAGGTTGGTGACATTTCTATCCGGAGTAGCTTACGAAATTTCTTGGGGTTTCATATAGAGTTATCTCCAGGTCCATATCTGCATGGATACGTGCCCGTAATTTATTGAAGATGACCACAACAATGTTTTCAGCCGTAGGATTAAGATCTTCAAACTCAGGTACGTCAAGATTGAGGTTTTTATGATCGAAGGCATCTTCAACTTCAATTTTGATCAAGTCTTTCAAATCTTTCATATCCATGACATAACCCGTTTGAGGATCGATCTCTCCTGTAACACTTACAATGAGTTCGTAGTTATGGCCATGAAAATTAGGATTGTTGCATAACCCAAATACCTCATCGTTTTTAGCATCGCTCCAATCCTTTCTGTACAATCGATGTGCTGCATTAAAATGTGCTTTCCTGCTAACTGTTACTCGCATCTGAACTTATATTAATATGTTCATAAAACTTTTCAAAAATGATTTTGAACCAGGCCGTATATAGGTTCGGATTCTTCTCAATATCGGTTTTAACCGCCTCAAGCTGCATCCATTTCCAGTCGGCCACCTCATCAGTATTGATAAGTGGTTCATCATTGTATACGCCAACCATAACATGGTCTAATTCATGTTCAGTGAGACCATTTTCAAATGGAGCCGTATAGATGAAGGAGGTCGTTTCTTTCAATTCAGTTTCAAATCCCATCTCCTCTTTCAACCTGCGTTGCCCTGCTTCTATATTCGACTCGCCTTCGCGCTGATGACTACAGCATGTATTGGTCCATAATCCGGGAGAATGATATTTATGCATCGCCCGCTGCTGTAGCATTAATTCATTATTATCATTGAAAATAAAAACAGAAAACGCCCGATGCAACAAGGCCTTTTCGTGAGCCATCATCTTAGGCATCAGACCGATCTGGTTATCGTCCTCATCAACAAGAATAACATACTCTTCCATAGCGCAAAAATACCCTTAAAAATAGCATAATTTAATAATCTTATCATAAAAAAAAAAGCTGCCTCTTAAGAGACAGCTTTTCACATTTAACTAATATATATCACATTTCAATGATAATAAAATCACTTCTTCTGTTAAGCTGATGCTCTTCCTCTGAGCAATTCGCACCATCACCGCAGTCGTTGGTTAATGAGGATTCTCCATAGCCTCTTCCGCTTAAACGTTTCGGATCGATTCCTCCAACCTCAATGATGTATCTGATCGTTGAGTTATTTCTTCTTCGAGACAACGCTTCATTATAAGAATTGGTTGCACGACTATCGGTATGAGACTGCACATCAATGGTCATATCAGGGTATTGATTAAGCACAGCAATTACCTTTTGTAATTCCACTTCGGCGTCCGGCCTGATATTCCATTTATCAAGATCAAAATAAATAGGATTCAGGTCTAAGGCCTCTCTTAAATTAGTACCTTCTGTGACCGCCACTTCGTCCCTGGTAATTTCAAGGTCAAGGTTCAGTGTTAGTTTTCGGTTATCGGTAGTTGCTATTCGGTCTTCATCGGTGCTATAAGAATCTTTTTCAACGCGAACCAGGTATTCTTTATCACAGTTCAAATCCTTAAAGCTATACTTGGCATCATCTCCTACTACCATTTCACTCACTTCCTGACCGGTTTGATCAAAAAGTCTCACTTTTGCTCCGGGAATAAGTTCTCGCGTTTTTTCATCAAAAACAATCCCTTCAAGGTCCTGAAGACAATCAGGAACATTAAAGAAATAGATATCATCATCACCTTTACCACCATCGCGATTAGAAGTGAAGAATCCTTCTTTGGTTCCTAAATTCTCATAGTAGGCAAAATCATCTTTCTCACTATTAATAGGTTTACCGGCGTTTTCTACAATGAGTTGTTCGTGATTATCCAGTTTCTTTTCAAAATCCCGCACCATAAACACATCCAGACCACCTAATCCGGGCAGGCCATTAGAAGCATAATACAGATCGCCTTTAGAGTTTACATATGGAAATGATTCCTGGCCTTCGGTATTTAAAGCTGCACCAAGATGAACAGGTTCTCCAAGAGTACCATCATCATTGATATCGGCCATAAACAGGTCTGCCTGACCTATTGTTCCCGGCATATCGGAAGCAAAATAGACTCTTGTACCATATACGTTAACTGTAGGGTGAGCTACACTGTACTGTTCACTATTGAAATGGATGGGCTCGATCTCTGCCCAGGAGCCATCGCGCTGAAGCCTGGCCAGATACATATGCAAGCGGTTTACGCCGTCATCATCACGCCTGAGGTTTCGCTTATAATAGTTGTTCCTTGTAAAGTATACCACATCGTCTGTAGGCCAGAATGATACCGATGATTCATGGAATTTGGTGTTGATGTTATCATCAAACTTCTCTACATTTCCCAAACTACCGTCTTCCTGTTTGGTAGCTGAATATAGCTCCAGGAAAGGCTGTTCATTCCAGTTATAGGTCTTTTCCTTAGTATCCCGCGAAGAAGCAAAAATGAACTTGTCCATGTACTGGTTTGCTCCGAAGTCTGACCATTCTGTATTAAGATCCAGATTAGTCACAGGGAAGGTTTCACTCAGGCCTTCAATGCTCTCGAGATAATCCCGCTTAGAAAGGAAACCTCTCGCGCGTAATTCCTCAGAGCGTGCATTGGCGAAACGTTCCATCCATTTATCAGATTCTTCATACTGCTCAGAGAACTTCAGGGTCTGTGCATAACGGTAATACAGTTCGGGGTCAACCGGCCTGTCCATATCCATTAACCGACCATACCAGCCAGCGGCTTCATCCATCTTATTGTTGAAATAAAATGCATTGCCAAGCTTCTCGAACAGATCGGCTGACTCATAGCCGCGTTCTGCAACATCTAACAATATATCAGAAGTTTTAATGTAAGAGAACTTATCGTAATCTTTAAGCGCCTTATTTATATTTCCTTTTTGAGAATAGCCATTCCATCCGAGGGCCAGAATACTCACTAATATCAAATATGTTCTTAATTTCATAGTTCTGGGGTTTAGAAGAATCGAGGCGACAATAATCTGCCTAATGGTTGTAATTCAAAACGAAGCATGATCTCGTGCGTTCCGCTGTTGTAATTATTCAATTCGGTAGCAGTCAGATCATAGGCATAGCCGATAAAAAGGCTATCGCTTAACTGAAATCCTGCCAGGCCACTGAATGAGTCATCCCAACGGTAAGCCAATCCAAGTGTTAACTTCTCACTGATCAGTGCATTTGCAGACAGATCGGCAATAATTGGGGCACCTGGAACAGCCTTAACAAGGAAGGCCGGTTTAAGCTTCAGGTTCTGTCCGGCTTCAAACACCATCCCTCCGATCAGGTAATAGTGCATACGTTCCTTAGCTATAGATTCCTGGAAATCATCGTAATGCCTGGTCGTTATAAAATTGGGAACCGCAGCGCCTAAATACCAGCTTTCGGTATGCAGGTAAAGACCGGCTCCAATAATTGGAGAGAACAAGCTCAAGTCCTGTTGGAATGCAGCATCAGGATTCTGGAACAATCCTTCACTCCAATTCGTCTCCAGGATATGAAAACCACCTTTCAACCCAAATGACAACTTGGTGTCATAATCATTTAATCGGATCGTATAGGAGAAGTTCCCATCTACATAAGTCTCATTCGATGGTCCGAGTGCATCGTTCACAACGGAAAGGCCAATACCAATTTTCTCATTTCTAAGGGGTGCGTGGACCACCAGCGATTGTGTTCGCGGCGCTCCATCAATCCCAACCCATTGGGCTCGATGTAATCCTGATATACTCAATACCTCTCTTTGGCCGGCATACCCGGGGTTAACACTCATGGTGTTATACATATACTGGGTATACTGGGGATCCTGCTGAGCATGGGTTTCCGTGCTCAGCAATCCAATTGCCATCAGGATCAATCCCGTTATTATTGATGATATGCGTTTCATTTTCATCGGTTTTATTTAATCTAAAGCTTCGTTCGTTATCTGTTAATGTAAATCCATCCTACTTTTGGCTCGTTGCCATCACCAAGATCAAGGACGTAGTAATACGTACCAACCGGCAGTTGTTCATCTAGGTTCAGTACAGATCGTCCGTTAGAGATTCCGTTGAATTCATTAAAGTATCCACGTTTCTCATAAACGATATTACCCCATCTGTTATAGATCTCAAGCTTGTTATCCGGATAATTCTGGATACAGTTGATCACCAGGTAATCGTTGACGCCATCACCGTTTGGTGAGAACTCATTGAATACCAGCAGACATCCCAGATCTGTAATGGTTGGATCATCTTCGGTGTTTCCATCGAAATCATCGCCATCATCACTCACATCTTCAATCACATCGAAGTTTGGAGCTACACCTAATCCGAATACACTATTGCTAACACCACCTTGAATAACGGCTTCCTCTGTGATCTGGAAGGAGGCAGAATAAGTTGCAACCTCACCAGCTAAGAGCGTACCTTCAGGACTACCCAGGTCAGCACTATCAAATGATGGTCCTGTAGATAGGGTCAATGGGTTTCCATTGATGTCCATGAATGTATCAATCAGTGTAATATCGGTTAGAGTTACATTACCTGTATTCTCCACATAGATAGTATAGGCTATGAAATCGCCAACATCTGTTCCGAAGGTATCAGCCACTTTGGTAATTTCCAGTGAGGCAGTACAGTCGGCTGTTGTTGTAACAGGTTCAGTAATACTATTCGGATCGTATGAACAAGGATCGAATGGGTCGGTTCCATCTAACACCTCTGTTGAATCAAGGACACCATCTTCATCACAATCAACACCTGATGTTATAGGTTCAGTGATATCAGCAACATTGTATGAACATGGATCGAATGGATCGGTTCCACTTCCTACTTCAGTCGCATCAAGCACACCATCCTGATCGCAATCTACTCCTGCTGTGATTGGTTCAGTTACGTCAGCAACATTATAATCACAAGGATCAAACGGATCGGTTCCATTAGCTACTTCAGTACCGTCAAGAACACCATCGCCATCACAATCCACACCAGAGGTAA
>JABDPU010000076.1 GCA_013042625.1 Flavobacteriaceae bacterium
TGCAGATATCGGGCACTGGCATCAAAAAAGTAAAATCGTTCATTCTGTGTAATTGAATTACTCCCCTGGTTTGTGACATCGGTATCCTGAAATATTCGTTTGAAGTAATTATCATAGGTGGGTGTTGTAAGCAAATCTGTAATGGACCGCCTTGCCGAAACTTGTAACTCTGACCGCTTGCTAAAAGGGAGCTTGATATGAGCATCACCACTGATGAGATTTGCTCCTGCACCTCCTTCGGTTTCTTTATTTACGGTTCCGGAACTTCGCATATCGATAATACTGGAAACACCATCCCCATACATGGCGCTGCTTCCATTTTTAGAAACAATGACCGTTTCCGTTAAATAGGGATTAAAAGCTGATATCAGGCCGAAAAAATGCCCCGCCTGGTACATTTTAATTCCATCCCAGAGTATTAGGTTCTGGTCATTGGTTCCACCTCTTATATTCAGGTTTGACACGCGTTCATCAATACTGGTAATTCCCGGAAGAGCTTGAATGGTCTGTAAAACATCCGGCTCGATTAAACCCGGAAGAATGCCAAATTGCCTTGGTTTAATACTGGTAACCCCATCGTTTTTTAGGGAGATTCCCCTGGTGAGGAAATTAGTGACCACAACCTCGTCTAAAAACTGGGTTGTAGTTATGTCCTGAATAATTTCAGTCCGAATAATAATATTCGAATTGCTAAGGAGTTCGAAAATCAATCCGGTTTGAGACTCGAGGTATTGCAGAACAGCATTTAAGCTTAAATTTGAAGGCGGAGGAATTAAAGACTTGCCTTCCAGGCTGGCATCGGCATAGGTGAAATTAACCTCATACAGGTTTTCAAGGTTGTTCAGGATGGAAACCAAAGATTGTGTTTTCTGCGGATTGTTCTGAGAATTCGAAACATAAGATCCGAGAAAAACACAAACGATAAAGAGGACTCTAGCAAATGATTTACTCACCTGATAACATAATCGTATTGCCATTTTTTTGGCCATACTTAAGATTCATAGGTAAAGTTATAGATTTAAGGGCAAGATTAATATCATCATGGGTGAAAGTTCCGGTAAAAAGTGCCTGGGTATTCACTTGTTCTGTCTGAAGTTCAATATTGTACTGGCGTTCAAACTCATTCATGACCATTCTGAACGGCATACTTTTAAAATAACTTTCATTTTCTGTCCATGATGGACGCGATCGGGTTTCTTTTTCTGCAGCAATGTATTTCCCATCAAGTATGAGGAAGGTATCTCCGGGTTTAAGTATTTCTGAATGACTATCGCTTTCGACACCAACTGAGCCTTCGTAGCAAACCACCTCAAAAATTCCGTCTCTGACTTTCACATTAAATTCGGTTCCGAGGACCTCTACTATTCCATCCTGGGTATGAACTTTGAATGATTGTCCTTTAGCAACCTTAAAATAGGCTTCTCCCGTCAGGTTTACATCCCTGGCAGAAGACCAATTCTTAGCATTATAACTCAAGGTTGAAGCCGCATTAAGGACTACTTCTGAGGCATCGGGTAATTCAACAGAGCTTTTCTGAGCTATTAAGGTGTTAACTGAAGTTTCCCTGGTTAGTGAAAAATAATAGGCACCCATGGCAATGACAACTACGGCTGCAATACGCAAGGCATATTTGGCGACATTGAAACGTTTTGGTGCTTTTTCCGATTTAATACGACTCATAAGACCAGATTTTGCCAGGTCTAAATCGAATTCCGGAGCCTTAAACGCCTCAATTCCGGCAGATAACCGAACTAATTCATCATGGTCCTCCAGGGCTTGAAACGCCTGTAATTCCTCATGGTTTAGTTCGTTATTCAACCATTTTAATATGAGTTCTTCTCGTGTCATTTCAATCATTAAACAGTTTAATCCCTAAAACTCCTACCTCCGTTATTATAATTCTTTAATCGTCTCCCTTAATTTGTTCAGGGCACTATAAATTCGTTTTTCAACCGCTTTGGTGGAAATTCCCAGCATTTCTGCAATTTCTTTATGCTTTTTGCCTTCAATTCTATTCAGAAGGAATGCTGTCCGCTGAGCCTCTGTCAATCCGGCCAGGGCATTCTGTAATTTCTCCATATACTGGTCTTCTTCCATCAGGAATTCGGGATTCTCATTCGTTTGAGACCTGGGTTTGATTTTCTGGTATTTCAGAACTACTTTCTGATGGGCAATGGCATTGAGCATGAGGTTATTTGCTACAGTGAACAAATAAGACTTTGCTTTTGAGGGCTTTACCTTTTTGCAATTCTCCCATAATTTAACAAAGGCTTCCTGCATCTTGTCCTGCGGATTTAATCGATCACCATATTTATAATACAGGAAATTATGAAGGTCGGTTGCATGTTTTGTGAATAAGGAGGAGAACACCCGTTCTTCACAGACGTTCTCATGTAGATCTTTATGCTCTTCTGATGCATTCACTGCTTAAATGTAAAAAAAATCTAATCCGGAGGTAGGAGTTTTTATTACGAATCTGTTTTATAATCAAAATTGCATATCAAAAAACCTAATGATCATGAAACCAAATTTCAAATTGACCTTAATCCTACTTTCCCTTTTTGCCCTGATTTCATTCCAATCCTGTCAGAATGAAGTCCTAGAAGAAACCCAGAATCAAGAAGAGACCATCAATGCTGGATCCGAAGTGGCCAGTCTAATGCGCTCCACAGCTGCTAATAGCGGTACAATGGACAATATTTTAGATGGAACTGATTGTTTCTCCATAAATCTACCAGTCACAATAATTGCCAATGGGATTACGATTACCATTGATTCATTAGAGGACCTTGAAGTGCTTGAAGAAATTTTTGATGAATTTCAGGATGATGATGATATTCTGGAATTCTTATTCCCCATTACTATCGTATTAAATGATTATACAGAGATCACAATTGAAAATGAAGACGAATTGGAAGCTTTTATTGAAGAGTGTACCGAGGTTGAAGATGATGTGATTGAATGTGTTGATTTTGTATACCCAATCTCCTTCTCAATATATAATTCGGCTTTTCAGATCATAGATACTGTGGTTATTGAGGATGATGAAGCCCTTTACGATTTTCTCGAAGAACTCGAGGATAACCCTGCTGGAGGTGCTATTATCGCGAGTTTAAATTATCCTGTTACCCTGATCTATTCCGATGGCTCAACGGTTGAAGTAAACAGCAATCAGGAACTTCAGGCTGCTATCAGCACTGCCGACGGATTCTGTGAAGATGATGATGAATATGATTGTGACCTTGAAGATGTTGAAATGTACCTACTTGAATGCGTATGGCAGGTCGAGTCCTTTAATGGTGATGATAATCTTCAGGCTTATGCCATTACTTTTAATGAAGATGGAACACTTACCATTTCAGAAGGCTCTACAACCAATGCCATTACAGGCCTGTGGGAAATCTCTGAATCCGATGCCGGATTAGTCCTGTCCATTACTGAACTTACTGCTCTAGATGAAGACTTAGGAGGAGATTGGTTGATTATGTATTGTGAAGAAGACGAAATAAAACTGGTCCATGAAAACTCTACCGGAGCTGCAACCTATGTAATTCTTGATCGTAACTGTGAGGATGATCCTGATTGTTCGGCTCAGCAAGTGGTTAATAGCCTGGTTGAATGTGTATGGCACTCAGGAACAAATGTCATCAATACCGATTATATCGGAGTATTTAACTTCGATCCGAGTGGTGTATTTACCGTAGAAACTCCTAATGGTACTGTGATAAGCGGACAATGGGGTATAGCGTTGACCGACCAGGGTACATATCTGATACTAGAAGTTGGAGGTGATTATGCAGAACTTTCAGGTGAATGGGAACTTTATGAATGTGAAGAAGGCCGTATCAAATTTATTAATGGTGACCAGTATATTGTATTTGAACAAGATTGTGAAAATGACTTCTACTGTGAAGATCTGCAGTTGAGTATTGGTGATGAATGTGAAACAGCTGATGGAATAGTTGGTGTTGTTAATGAAAACTGTGAGTGTGAGACTGACAATACTGAATTCGATTGTCCGGAATTAGAAGCCAATGTTGGAGATGCATGTACAACTGACACCGGTTCTGAAGGATATGTGAGTGAGAACTGCGAGTGTGTTGAAGAAACTGTTGAGTATGATTGCCCGGACTACCAATCAAATATAGGAGACCCATGTGAAAACCCGAATGGAGTGAGTGGTGTATTGGATGAGAATTGTAACTGTGTGACAGATACAGCTTATGATTGTCCTGACCTGCAAGCTAATTTTGGAGACGACTGTGAGGATGCCAATGGAAATATCGGTTTCATCAATGAGAATTGTGGATGTGAAGTGGAGACAAATCCCTTCGAATGCTTCAGTGCAGTAGAGTTCGTAATTTGTGATGATGGAGATGTTTATGATGGTTTCACAGCATTTGACCTGAACCTGGCATTCCCGAATTGCCCGACAGACGAGATGGAAATCACATTCCATGCGTCACTCGCTGATGCAGAACTAGGCGTTGAGGCTTTAGCATCCCCATATGTAAATACTGTCAATCCGCAAACCATATTTGCCCGCGTTCAACTGGCTGGCACAACCGAGTATGAAGTATTCCCGGTGCATCTCTTTGTAGAGAACTGTAATCCTGATCCATGCACAATTGGAGCAATAGAAGACTATTTATTGACCTGTGGTTGGATTCCGGTATCGGTTGATGGAAGCGATGACTTTAGTACGGTTTATCTTGATTTCCAGGAAAACGGAGTGCTGGTTGCCGAAGGACTTGGCTTGGTTTCAGAAGGAAACTGGGAGCTTGTCGGAAATGCTTCAACCGGAGTTTATCTTATAATCAGTGGATTTAACAATCAATTCCAGGTATTTATAGGAGAGTGGCTTGTAGCACAATGTACACCAACAGAATTAATACTGATAAATAATGCTAATGATAACCAGGTGTTATTACAGCAAGAATGCAATTAATTGATCCCACTACTTAATCTTTATGTTGTTTTTAGTAAGTTGATTAGTTAGAAAAGTCGCTCGAATTTCGGGCGACTTTTTTTATTTGCTGCTGCTTCATATTCAGGCTTCAAATCCTTAAATTTGCCAACTCAAGAAGTAAGCATCATGTTTAATAATCTTTCAGATAAACTCGATAAGGCCTTACATGTTTTAAAAGGACATGGAAGCATCACCGAAGTAAATGTAGCCGAAACCCTTAAGGAAGTACGGCGTGCTTTGCTCGATGCCGATGTCAACTATAAAATAGCCAAGGATTTTACCAACCGTGTAAAAGAAAGGGCCCTGGGCCAAAATGTATTGACCACCCTGCAACCGGGTCAGTTGATGGTTAAAATCGTTAAAGACGAATTAACCGAACTGATGGGAGGCGAAGCGGCCGGAATTAATCTTTCAGAAATTCCGAGTGTAGTTCTGATGTCTGGTTTGCAAGGTTCTGGTAAGACAACATTTTCGGGAAAACTTGCAAACTTTCTGAAAAGTAAGAAATCGAAGAAACCATTACTGGTGGCTTGTGATGTCTATCGTCCGGCGGCCATCGACCAGTTACATGTTGTTGGTGATCAGATAGGAGTAGAGGTATTCAGCGACCGGGATAACAACGATCCGGTTGCCATTGCCCAGGCCGGTATTACTCATGCTAAGGCCAATGGATTTAATGTAGTCATAATAGATACTGCAGGACGATTGGCTGTTGATGAGGTCATGATGACCGAAATTTCGAATATTCATAAGGCAGTAAATCCACAGGAAACCCTGTTCGTTGTCGATTCTATGACAGGGCAGGATGCTGTTAATACTGCCAAAGCCTTTAATGATGTATTGAATTTTGAGGGTGTAATCCTCACCAAACTTGATGGAGATACAAGGGGTGGTGCTGCACTTTCTATTAAATCGGTGGTCAATAAACCGATTAAGTTTATCGGTACCGGCGAGAAGATGGATGCCATTGATGTGTTCTATCCCAATAGAATGGCGGAAAGAATCCTTGGGATGGGTGATGTAGTATCACTTGTAGAACGAGCACAGGAACAATTCGACGAGAAAGAGGCCAGGAAACTTCAAAAGAAGATCGCTAAGAATCAGTTTGGTTTTGATGATTTTCTGAAACAGATCCAGCAGGTTAAGAAGATGGGTAATATGAAGGATTTGATCGGGATGATCCCGGGAGCAGGAAAGATGGTCAAGGATATGGATATCGATGATGACGCCTTCAAACATATTGAGGCTATCATTCATTCGATGACTCCTGAGGAACGATCGAAACCTACCATTATAAATGCCAGCAGAAAGAAACGAATTGGTAAGGGATCTGGGACCTCTGTACAGGAAGTCAACCAGTTGCTGAAGCAATTCAATCAGATGAGCAAAATGATGAAAATGATGCAGGGCGGAGGAAACCGCAAGATGATGCAGATGATGAAGAATATGAAATAAGATTTAATTTTAGTACCTAGTACCTAGTACCTAGTACCTAGTACCTAATACCAAATATCTAATACCAAATACCTTGTATCTAGTGCTTGGTTCATAAGATCTAACAACTAACGACAAACACCTAACACCTAAAAAAATGATTTTACTCGACGGCAGGAAAACCAGTAACGACATCAAAGATGAAATCACCAGAGAAGTTCAGGAAATGAAGGATAAGGGTGAACGTGTACCACACCTGGCAGCTGTGCTGGTTGGAAACGATGGTGCTAGTCTGACATATGTAGGCAGTAAGGTTAAGGCCTGTGAGCGGGTAGGATTTGAATCAACCCTTATACAATTACCGCATACGGTAAGTGAAGTAGAATTACTGGACACTATTGACGAGCTGAATAAGAATGAGGAGATAGATGGCTTTATCATTCAATTACCCCTTCCTAAACAGATCAATTCTCAGAAAGTTTTGATGGCGGTAGACCCGAAAAAAGACGTTGATGGCTTTCATCCGACTAACTTCGGAAAAATGGCATTGGATATGTCCACTTTTATTCCTGCAACACCCTTTGGGATACTAACCTTGTTAGAACGCTATAAGGTAGAAACTCAAGGTAAGCATACCGTCGTTATCGGTCGGTCACATATCGTTGGACGCCCAATGAGCATCCTGATGGGTCGAAAAGGATTTCCCGGGAATTCAACGGTAACCCTGACGCATAGCTATACCAAGAACATGAAGGAAATTACACGTGATGCCGATATTATCATAACGGCTCTTGGTGTACCCGGATTTTTAAAAGCCGATATGGTTAAGGATGGTGTGGTTATTATAGATGTTGGAATTACGCGCGTTCCGGATGAATCAAGGGCAAGGGGATATTATATCACCGGTGATGTCGATTTTGAAAATGTGAGTAAGAAAGCTGGATATATCACACCTGTTCCTGGTGGTGTTGGTCCAATGACCATTGCCATGCTTTTAAAGAATACACTTCTCGCACGAGAGCAGGCGAAGTAAATATTAAGACTCTCGTTTGCTGATTTAAACACTTGATTTTCAGGGTAAACAGGCTCTAATTAGCAAAGAGCTGGTCAATGTTTTTAAAGGCCTTGAACTCCAAAGCATTTCCTGCCGGATCTAAAAAGAACATAGTAGCCTGTTCTCCAACTTGACCCTCAAATCTGATATAGGGCTCAATAATAAATTCAATTGTATGACCTCTTAAGTGTTCAGCAAAGCTTTCAAATTTTTCCCAGGGAAGGACTACGCCATAATGCGGAACAGGCACATTTTTACCATCAACCGGATTGGTGTGCAGCTCGTCATCTGCTTTTGGTTTATAATGAATGACCAGTTGATGGCCAAAAAAATTGAAATCTACCCAATGGTCGGAGCTTCTTCCTTCAGTACAACCCAGAATTTCTCTGTAGAACTTGCGGCATTCAGCTAAATTGTGAACTGGAATAGCCAGGTGAAATGGTGATAATTGAGTCATTTTATTAGTAGTTATTATTTTTTAGTTTATTGACGTTTCCGGCATTCTATATTCCAGGTTGGATAGACTATTTTTTCGGCCATATCCACCCATTCACCCTTCCATTTAAAGCTCTCATCATTCAGGTCATAAAAGGTGATTCGATATTTCCCTTCCATACCATTGGGTGCTTTTTGTTCTTTATATAAAATGATCTGCCCTTCCGTTTTCTCACCTTCCCAGGCCGGTAGCGCCGTAGTTGGGAAATTGCTGCTGTAGTAATGGACGTACCATTTGCTGCTGTCTGCTATATATTGCCTGATACTTCCTGCAGATTTACCATCTGCAATCCAGGTTTCATCCTGTACGCCACGTCCGTTTAAAATATACCTGAATTTCCAGACCATATCCAGGGTCTCATTCCAGCTTCCATCCGGTTTACGCAATTTTGATTTACAATCGCTGATTCCTATCATAGGATGAAAATCCTTCACTTCTTCAGGGGCTTCCGGATGAGGTCTTCCAAAGGGAAATTCATCTGATGCTTCATATTCCTGCTGAGCGATTCCCAGGTTTATAGAAAGCAATAATAAGAGTAGAGACAGTCTCATTCCGAATTGATTATAATTAAGGTTGAACTAAAAATAATGCGTACAATCCGGTCTGTAATAAGAGTTAATTTTTAATTAACATAAACTGGCCGCTAACTGATTGCTTTTTTTAATCCATCCAGTTCTTCCCTTGTTAAGTCTCGATATTCACCAACAGGCAGGTCTAAGTTTATATTAATAACCCTGATTCGCTTTAATGAGGTAACATTATATCCAAGGTACTCGCACATCCGCCTGATCTGTCTGTTCAATCCCTGGGTTAGTACAATTTTAAAAGTGAAATTATCCAGTCGCTCAACCTCACATTTTTTGGTTACCGTATCAAGAATCGGAACGCCGCCTGCCATTCGCTTGAGAAAGGTCTGTGAAATCAGTTTATCGACGGTAACTATATATTCCTTTTCCTGTTTTTTACTTTCCCTGAGGATCTCATTTACAATGTCTCCATCATCGGTGAGGAGGATTAAACCCTCACTCATCTTATCGAGTCTGCCAATAGGGAAAATTCGCTTTGGGTAATTGATATAATCGATGATATTATCCTTTTCCACCCTGGTATCGGTAGTACAGACAATTCCAATAGGTTTATTGAATGCCAGGTAAACATGATCTTCAGACCTGGGTTTCACGCGTTTTCCGTCTACAAAAATCTCATCCCCGGGCTGTACTTTCATACCCATTTCGGCAGATTTGCCGTTTACGGTCACTCGTCCTGCGTCAATGAGTTTGTCACCTTCTCTCCTGGAACAAAAACCCAGTTCGCTTAGTCGTTTATTTAATCGGATTAGCTTTTCAGACATACGGCAAATGTACAACAATCAAGGGCTTTCAATAAAGTCAATTATCGAACTATAAACATTCTTATCTCTCAGGCTATGACCTAGTCCCTGCGTACTAATCAACTGCGAAGACTTATACGATTTCTCATAGAGCAATGCGTCCTCATATGGAATGATACGATCCTGTTCATCATGAAGGACAAGGCCTTTGATGTTGAATGATTCGGTAAAATCAGCTGCTGAAAAATATCTTGGTTCATGACCATATTTGGTCAGGATAAACTTTTCAATAGCCCGGAAGGTCCGATTGTTAAAACCCATAAGATCAATATAGCGCTCCAATACGCCTTGAAAATGAGCGGGTGCACCTAACAAAACCAATTTTTTCAAACTTTGCTGACCGTGTTCATGGACCAGGAATACGGAAGCCATTCCTCCAACAGAATGGCCGATGATGATATCCGGGGAATAAGTGCTTACGGCCACCTCAAGGCATGATGCATAAAGAATGGCATTAAATGACTGACCATCCGACATGCCATGAGCCGGGGCATCAATAGCTACTATGTTATATTTTAATTTCTTGAGAATTTGAATGAGAGCTTTCCATCTGGCTGCGTTGCTTTCCCAGCCGTGAGCGAGTAAAATGGTTTCCTTTTCTCCCCGCCAATGGTAAGTCATCAAGCTAAGATCATCGAATGTTATCTGATTCTTTTCTGCAGAATCAAGAAATTGTTTTTGCCCTTCTGTAGGTTTCCCTTTTCGCGGTGTGGCGAAAATATCAATGGCAATCTGTGCTGCCTTTGTAGGAGTAAACAAAGCAATCAGATTGACATAAAATCCTATGAGTTTGATGATGACCTTCTGCATGAATTACTCGCGGTTTACGGTATCGGGTGAAAAGGCTGGTTTGCAAATCGCCAGATATTCACAAGGGTCTTCAAACGGATTGGAGTATCGTACCCGGCTTCCTTTATTGATAAATATAGATTCCCCGGCTTCGAGAATGATGACTTCTCCTTCAATTTCGAACTGCTTTTTACCTTTTATAATAAATGTGTATTCATCAAATTCGGGGGTTTGATGTGGTTCGCCCCAACCTGGAGGAGCGATCATATGGGCAATACTGATATCACTCTGACCTGAACTGGCTAAACCAAAGTGCTCCCTTATAATCTTTTGATCATCGGTGGAAACTATAAAAGGATTTCTCTGGATTTTGTAGGATTTCATATCAATACCATTGAATGAAAAAATCTTTGATCCTGGCATTTTCAGGTATTTGAATAGGATCTATTTTTAAATTCATATCATACCTCATATTCGCCGGTAATTCTGTTTTTTCAATAGTGAAATAGGCATTGATATCATCTACAGAAACAATTAAATGCCGAATCGTATTCTGGACGCTTGAAATCTTATAATTCGATCTGATATCAGAATACCTGCTCGACCTGCTAACTCCCAATTCAGTCCTGAACTGATCATCAAGAACCCTGACGGTTTTAATGGTTGATGTTGAATCCAGAGCTTCGAAAGGCGTAAGCGAAAGGATTTTTATTCCTTCTGAATTATAAACATCAATATCATTGATCTGTCCCGTGAACTCATCACCACCGATGTAAGTGGCAAGTGAATCGGTGGGGAAGGCTAGTTTAAGATCGCTGACTTTAGTTGAATCGGTCAAATATCCAATGTTGGTGGGTGACACCAAATACGGATCGAAGGGTTCTTCACATGATGCTACAAAGATCAGCAGCATGCATAACAGGAAAATACGCATGGTATGGGATTTACATTACTTTTTTCAATATGCCGAATACAGCTCTGATAAAGGTTGCACTCGTCAATACTTTTACAACCGGATTTTGTCGTTTATAGCCGCCGGAGCTTTTTCTCCTAGTTGTCTTTTTTCGTTCCTTTTCTTTTTCACTTCGCTCCTCTTCTTTAGCTTTAACCTCCTCGGCTTTCTTTATTTTCTCGTTGAGCATTTCATAAGCACTCTCCCGGTCAATTTCTTCATTATACTTGAGTACAAGCTTTGAGTCATTATAAAGATTTGCCAATTCAGAAGGTGATAAAACATCCATTCGGCTCATAGGCGCTCTCATCATGGTAGCAGCAAGAGGTGATGGGCGTCCTTTTTCATCAAGAGCTGAAACAAGAGCCTCCCCAATTCCTAAGGAGGTCAAGGTTTCCGCCGTATCATAGAATTCTGTGTCGGGGTAGTTCTGTGCCGTCAGTTTTATGGCCTTTCGGTCTTTTGCAGTAAATGCTCTCAGGGCGTGCTGCACTTTTAATCCTAATTGTGATAACACAGCCTCAGGAACATCAGTTGGATTTTGAGTTACAAAATATAGTCCGACTCCTTTTGAACGGATCAACTTCACAATGCTTTCTATTTGATTCAGAAGTGCCTTTGAAGCTTCGTTGAAAATAAGATGCGCCTCATCGACAAACATGATCAGTTTGGGTACATCGCTATCGCCTTGCTCCGGGAAAGTTTCATAGATCTCTGCGAGCAAGCTCAGCATAAATGTCGAAAATAATTTAGGCCGATCCTGGATATCGGTAAGCCTGATAATATTGATATAGCCGCGTCCGTCTGATGTTGTTCTGATCAGATCTTCCACTTCAAAACTCTTTTCGCCAAAAAACAAGTCTCCGCCTTGTTGCTCCAGTTCTACAATGCGCCTTAAAATCGCACCGGTAGATGCCGGCGAAATACGCCCATAAGCATCTTCAAATTCTTTCTTCCCATCCTTTGTTGAATACTGAAGAATTTTCTTAAAATCCTTCAGGTCCAGTAAGGGTAATTTATTGTCGTCACAATACTTAAAAATAACAGCTATAACTCCGGCCTGGGTCTCGGAAACATCCAAAATTCTGGAGATTAAAACCGGTCCGAATTCGCTCACCGTTGCTCTCAGTCTAACACCATCTTGTTCAGAAAGCGACATAATCTCAACTGGGAATGGCTTAGGCGTAAACGGTAATCCGATTTTCTCATGCCGTTCATCAATTTTGGGATGACCCGGACTGGGTTGAGCCAAGCCGCTAAGGTCACCTTTGATATCCATGAGTAATACAGGAATTCCTTTCTCGCTTAAATTCTCGGATAGGACCTGGAGGGTTTTTGTTTTACCGGTTCCGGTGGCCCCGGCGATCAAGCCATGACGATTCATGGTCTTCAACGGAACATTTACATAAGAATTTGTAACGGTTTCGTTATCCAGAATGCCTGCACCAAGGGTTATATAGTCTCCTTTGAAAGTATATCCTTTCTTCAGGGTTTCAATAAATTTATCGCGATTGCTCATGTCCTAAAATTTTGATAAAAATAGTGTAATTTTAATCAACTATAAAACCGAACAAAGATGAATCGCACCAACCAATTTCTATGCTGTTTAATAGCCGTTATCCTTTTTAGCTGTAACCATAACAGCAATCCGATTTTTCATAACTCTCATGAGCCCAAACGGCAGAATACACCCTTCAGTGATGTGGTTGAAACCGATGATTTAATGTTTCTGGCCGGACAGATTGGAAGAGATCATGATAAAGGCTTTGTGGTGGAAGGTGGAATAAAAGCTGAGACCCGGCAAGCTATTGAAAATATAAAAGCTGTACTGGAGCATCATGAGCTGGGACTGGAGCGTGTTGTGAAATGTACGGTCATTCTCAGTGATATAAAGGATTTCGCCGATTTTAACGAGGTGTATATGATATACTTTCCCAATAAACCGGCGCGAACCACTTTTGCTGCTTCCGGACTGGCCGCATCAGCTAAAATCGAGATCGATGTAATTGCTGCCAAATAAAGGTACACCCTGTTAAACTTTTCTATCTTTGCCTCCTATGATCAGACGTGAGGTTCAGGAACAAATTGACCGGGGAGAGACGCTTCCCCTGATGGAGGCATTCTACACCATTCAAGGCGAAGGATATCATAAGGGAACAGCTGCTTATTTTATCAGGATTGGAGGATGCGATGTAGGTTGCCATTGGTGTGATGTAAAAGAGAGTTGGATCGCCGATCTGCATCCACCAACACCGACTAAAGAAATCATTGATCAGGCACTGAATTATAGTAAAACCATTGTTGTAACTGGCGGAGAACCCCTGACCTGGGATATGACTTTGCTGACACAAGGACTTAAAGAACGGGGCGCCAAAATTCATATCGAGACTTCAGGAGCCTATCCGCTTACCGGTGAATGGGATTGGATTTGTTTATCTCCAAAAAAATTGAAAGCCCCAACAAAAGAGATTTATGAAAAAGCCGATGAGCTCAAAGTAATCGTTTATAATAAGGACGATTTAAGGTTTGCCGAGGAACAGGCTCAGAAAGTCAATAAGGATTGCATCCTCTATCTGCAACCGGAATGGAGTAGGAGGGAGAAGGTCATGCCCTTGATCGTTGATTATGTTATGGAACATCCGAAATGGCGCGTTTCACTTCAAACACATAAATATTTGAATATTCCATAAAAAAAAGACCCCCGTTTAAAGGAGTCTTTTGAATGATCTATTTTAAAATTTTTAGTTTCCGGAGAAGGGAACAGCTATACGAACCTTATCCCAGCCAATGTTCAGGTGAACACCGCCGTCTGCTTCAGAAAAAACCATGGAGAAGGCCTCCAGGGATTCATCTCCCATCGATACAGGAACACTTAAACGTGCCACATCATTGGCTTCATTATAAAAATACGATCCCCAGACATTCAGGTCTGTACTCACAACCGCCGTCCATTCTTTTTCACCCGGAATCAGGTAGAAAGTATAAGTTCCGGCTTTGATCATAGAATCTCCCAGCTTCATGTCTTTATAAAGCGTTAGCTCAGCGGCTTCATTCGCTCCTGTTCTCCAAACTTCCCCGTTGGGAGCCAATTTGCTTAATTCACGTCCTTTAAGCTGCGGACGGCTATAAGTGATTTTAATGGCTTTGTTGGATTCCTTGTAGCTTGTTGGAAATGAGGCTGCGTCCATCGGGCTCTTGTCCATTCCTGGAAATTTTTGTGCCTGAACACTGAATACGGTAAGCAGCATAAATCCTATTGCTGCAAGAATAGATTTGTTTTTCATAGTGATGATTTAATGATTTTCGTAAAATTAGATATTAGATGTACGTTAAGTCGAAAAATCATGTTAAACTTTACAGTTGAAACATATTGACTTTATAACGAAATATAAAATTACGTATAAATACAAAAAACTTAATTTTAACTTACAAATCGTAATCATTATATAAATAATGTTTAATATATAAAACATTTAAGTAATATTTGTATTCGAATTTAACAATGATAATTATGTGTGGAATTGTATGTGCATTTGATCTGAAGCAACCGAGTGAATCGTTGAGGCCTCAAATCCTTGAAATGTCGAAGAAGGTGCGTCATCGCGGTCCGGACTGGAGCGGAATATTTCATAATGAAAGGGCTATTGTTGCTCATGAGCGACTTGCTATTGTTGATCCTGCCTCTGGTAAGCAGCCCCTTTATAGTGATGATAAAAAAATAATCTTAGCCGTCAATGGTGAAATTTATAACCATCGTGACATTCGTCAGCAATTTGAAAACGAGTATGAGTTTCGAACTCAAAGTGACTGTGAGGTCATTTTACCCCTTTACAAGGAAAAAGGCGTTGATTTTTTAGATGACTTAAATGGTATTTTCGGTTTTGCTCTTTATGATTCTGAAAAGGATGAATACCTGGTGGCAAGAGACCATATGGGGATTATTCCACTCTATATTGGCTGGGATAAATTCGGGACCTTTTATGTGGCTTCGGAATTAAAAGCTCTTGAAGGTTATTGTTCGAAAATCGAACTTTTCCCCCCCGGACATTATTTGTCGAGTAAAGACGGAGAGTTTGTGAAATGGTATCATCGCGACTGGATGGATTATGAGAATGTAAAAGACAATGAAACTGACATTGATGAACTTGGCAAGGCTTTGGAAGACGCGGTTCACCGTCAGCTGATGAGCGATGTGCCCTATGGTGTATTGCTGTCGGGCGGACTGGACTCTTCTGTAACTTCGGCGATAGCGAAGAAATATTGCCAGATGAGAATCGAATCAGACGATACTACTGAAGCCTGGTGGCCTCAGCTGCACTCCTTTTCCGTCGGACTTGAAGGGTCCCCAGACCTTGAAGCGGCTCAGAAAGTTGCCGACCATATTGGCACCGTCCATCATGAAATCAAATTTACCATTCAGGAAGGACTGGACGCCATTAAGGATGTAATCTATCAGTTAGAAACATATGACATCACTACTGTAAGGGCATCAACGCCTATGTACCTGATGGCTCGTGTGATCAAATCGATGGGAATAAAAATGGTACTTTCCGGTGAAGGAGCCGATGAACTTTTTGGCGGATACCTCTATTTCCATAAGGCACCAAATGCCAAAGAATTTCACGAAGAAACCGTACGAAAACTAAATAAACTCTATATGTATGATTGCCTGAGAGCTAACAAAAGTCTGGCATCATGGGGTATTGAAGGACGTGTTCCTTTCCTCGATAAGGAGTTTATGGATATAGCCATGCGAATCAATCCAAAAGACAAAATGATAACACCCGAACGCATGGAAAAATGGGTAATCAGGAAAGCTTTTGAAGATTATTTACCGGAAAGCGTTGCATGGCGCCAGAAGGAGCAATTCAGTGACGGTGTTGGATATAGCTGGATAGATACCCTGAAGGAAGTTGTTGATGAAAAGATAAGCGATGAACAAATGAAAAATGCTCATTTCCGTTTCCCCATACAAACGCCTCAGAACAAGGAAGAATATTATTATCGATCTATTTTTGAAGAGCATTTCCCAAGTGATGCAGCTGCTCTTAGTGTACCACAGGAAGCCTCTGTGGCTTGTAGTACCAAAATTGCATTGGAATGGGATGAAGCTTTTAAGAATATGAATGAACCAAGCGGACGGGCCATTACACAGGTTCATGAAGATGCTTATTAGTCCGTGTAGTATCGGTTTAGAAACTTGAGACTATTCTGCTTTCAATATTTTATATTTGGATGCATGCTCAAATTAAACACACTGTCTTATTCTTTATCGCTTGAATATCCTTTTACGATATCTCGTTATACCGTAACTACCCAGCAAATTGTAATTGTTTCAATTTCGAATGGAACGCATACTGGCTACGGTGAAGCAACCGCTAATCCATATTATGGCAGTTCAGTTGAGAAAATAACAGCCTCTGTTGAAAGCGTGAAGGCGTTGGTTGAAAATTCCGAAGAACTACTGCCGGGTCAATTCTGGAATAAGCTGGAACCACATCTGAAGGAGGATTATTTTGCCCTCTGCGCTCTCGATTGTGCTTTTTGGGATCTTTATGCCAGGATAAATGATAGGCCGCTAAGGACTTTCTTCTGTTCTTCTGAAGAACAATCGCCATTAAGCAATTACACCATAGGTATAGATGAGGTTGAGGTCATGCAGAGTAAAATCATCGAAAATCCCTGGCCGATTTACAAGATCAAACTCGGAACGGAAGACGACCTGGCCATAGTAAGGGCCTTGAGATCGGTTACAGATTCGGTTTTCAGAATTGATGCCAATTGTGCATGGAGTGTTGACCAAACCCTGGAATACGCTCCAGAATTAAAAAACCTTG
>JABDPU010000079.1 GCA_013042625.1 Flavobacteriaceae bacterium
CCTAATAAAACCAATAATCCAACACCAATATCGGCCACCTTTTTTTTGTCGATGGTTACGCTACTTTCAGAAACTCGTTGAACTACTGCTCTCATTTTTATTCCCTGTAAGATTCATCTTCGCCTTCCAGTATCTGAAGATAACTTCTATACCTTGAATAGGCAACTTCATCGTTTTCCAGCGCTTCTTTTACCGCACATTTGGGTTCCTGAAGATGAAGGCAATTATTGAACTTGCATTCTCCTTTCAATGCAAAGAATTCAGGGAAATAATCACCTACTTCATCCTCGTCCATATCCACCACACCGAAACCGCGAATCCCAGGGGTATCGATTATCCTGGCATCAAAACTCAGGTCGAACATCTCGGCAAAGGTGGTTGTATGCTGACCTTGAGAATGCTGTTCGGAAATTTCCCTGGTCTTCAAATTTAGTCCGGGTTCAAGGGCATTGATCAGGGTTGATTTTCCCACACCGGAGTTTCCAGAGAACATGTTCACATTCCCAATCATCAGCTCCTTCACCTTATCCACATTCTCCCCGGTTTCCGCAGAAATCCCTATGCATTCATAACCGATCTTCCGGTAAACCGATGCCAGGTATTTGGCCTCAAACATTTCTTCCTCGTCATAGGTGTCTATCTTATTGAACAACAAGATGGTCTTTATCGAATAGGCTTCCGCAGTAACAAGGAATCTATCGATAAAAGTGGTATAGGTCACAGGGTTCTTGATAGTGATCAAAAGAAAAACCTGGTCGATATTACTGGCGATGATATGGGTTTGAGCAGATAACTTTACCGATTTCCTGACGATATAATTTTTCCTTTCATCAATACGTTTGATGATCCCGGTTTCCTTATCGCTTTTGGTTTCCAGATCAAACTCCACGAAGTCACCAACCGCAATCGGATTCGTACTCTTGATACCCTCTATACGAAACTTACCTTTTATACGGCATTCATAGACCTTTCCGTTAAGAGTTTTAACGGTATACCAGCTTCCTGTCGATTTATAAACTTGGCCTGTCATAAGCATTCAAAAGTAAATTAAAAATTCATCTTTATCACCATGAAATTTATCTATATTCGCTCATTAATTTAAAAATCTAATCATGAAAAAAATACTACTCATTTTGTTTATTTGCCTTTCATATTCTGGTCTAAACGCCCAAACAAATCTGTATGTTAACCCGGAGTTTGACGCAATTGCTGAAGATCATAAAATCATAGCTGTGGTTCCCTTCAAAACTCAAGTCACTCTTAGGCCTAAGCAGATGAAAGATATGACCCCAGAGCAATTAGACCGTCTCGAAAAAGCTGAAGGAGAAGGTATCCAAACCGCAATGTATTCCTGGTTCCTTAAACGAAAAAAACGAGGAAAAATGGAAGCCATAGAGGTTCAGGACCCTAAAACGACTACTGCATTGCTGGCAAGAAACGATATCAATTACGATAATATTACCAATTACACACCTCAGGAATTAGCAGAAATTTTGGAAGTTGACGCCATAATTTCCGGAGAGTTTGAAACCAATAAACCCATGTCTGAAGGTGCTTCTGCAGCTCTAGGTCTTCTGGTTGGCTTTTGGGGAAGCACAAACAACGCCGTTGTTAATATGAGCGTTCACAATGCCAGTGATGGTGTATTATTGTGGAATTATAACAAAAAGGTAAGAGGAAGTATTGGAAGCAGTGCTGAAGATCTTATAAATGTACTCATGCGTAAGGCATCCCGACGATTGGCTTATACCAAACAGGATTAAAAATCAGTTTCCAATACAAAATTTAAAAGCTCGCTTCTGCGAGCTTTTTTTTTGGTTTTCTTTTGAACTAACTCAAAACTATTTAAGTGTATTTCATTATTTTTAGGAAAAAGAAAAATGATCATAAGGATCCCAAAATTGACTTAATAACACTTTCAAACCTTATTGCTATGAAAAAAATAAATTTATTCTTCCTTTTCGCATTTCTCCTGGTTTTAAATTCCGTAGCTCAGCCAGAGACGAGTATTTCAAATGAAAAGGAGCAAGAGGGATGGTCTTTTACTGCAACTCCTTACGTCTGGCTTTCAGGTTTTCGTGCCGAGACAAGTTTTAGGCAGATCTCGCCGGAACCAGTCAATGCCGATTTCTCAGACATACGCGACAGCGTTGAACTTACAGGTTCTTTGCATCTAGAAGCGAAGAAAGGCCGTTTTTATATTATAGGTGATGTTTCCTATTTCAACTCGGATAAAGATGGATTTCTGGATACGGAGCCAACACCCACCAGATTATTTGTTGATCAATGGGTAACAGAATTAGGTGGAGGTTTTAATCTTTTTAATACCGAAGATAGTTTTCTGGTGGATGCACTTGCAGGGTGGCGAAACACCAGATCAGACAATCGTTTAACCATTGCCGGAATTGAGGAATTTAACCGTTCAATCAATACAAACGATCTTTTCCTGGGAGCCCGACTTCAAATTTTATCTGACTTATGGGGATTTCTCCTACGTGGAGATCTTGGCGGGTTTGGCTGGGGATCTGAACTGAGCTGGCGAATCAACGCTATTGGGACCTATAATTTTTGCGATTGGTTTGCTCTCAATTTCGGAATTCAAGCTTTGGGAATCGATTATCAGGAAGATAATTATCGGCACGAGATGATGACTGTTGGATTTACCGCCGGAGGAAGTTTCAAATTTTAATCAGTTGATTGGAGGCTGTATTAATTAAAAAATGCCCGTTTATACGGGCATTTTCTATGGATTTATAATCTTCTCCTGGTGATTGATCGATTCCTGGTGAATGGCTTTAAACATTCTAAGAACAAATTCCTCACTTAAATTTCGCTCTTCACCCTCAAGGATCATTTTACCAAGGATCTCATTCCATCGCTTGGTCTGTAAGACCGCCACATTGTGGTCCTTTTTCAAGGTTCCAATATCATTGGCCACGATCATGCGCTTCCCTAAAATCTCAATCAGCTGATGATCGATCACATCGATCTTCGTTCGTAACGTATTGATTTTATTGTTGAATTCCGCGTCATCACCGATCTCCTTTCTTACTTTGAGATCATCCATATATTGGATCAAAGAGGCAGGTGTAATCTGCTGTGCGGCGTCGCTCCATGCATTTTCAGGATCATGATGGGTTTCCACCATCAGTCCGTCGTAATTTAAATCCAGGCCGATCTGGCATAGATCGAAAATGATATCCCTCTTCCCTGCAATATGCGAAGGATCGAGAATCAGCGGCAGATCAGGGAATCGGTTTTGTAAATCGATAGCCAGCTGCCATTCCGGGTTATTTCGGTATCGCGTTTTTTCATAGGTAGAAAATCCTCTGTGAATCACGCCTATATTTTTGATATCGGATTTATGAATTCGCTCAACTGCACCCAACCATAATGACAGATCGGGGTTCACAGGATTCTTGATTAAAACCGGCTTATCGGTTCCTTTTAAGGCATCGGCAATTTCCTGGACGATAAACGGACTCACGGTTGTTCTCGCACCTATCCAAAGTATGTCTACGTCATGCTTTAAAGCCAGGTCTACATGATTGGCGTTAGCCACCTCTGTGGTGATCAACATACCGGTCTCCTCCTTAGCTTTTTGAAGCCATTTTAGTCCGAGTGCACCAACACCTTCAAAATTTCCCGGTCTTGTTCTCGGTTTCCATATGCCTGCACGTAATACGGTTGCATCGCTATCCTTTAACTGGTGGGCAATTGTTAGAACCTGTTCTTCGGTTTCTGCACTGCAGGGTCCAGCAATTACCAATGGGTGATCCAATCCGAAATCATCCAGCCAGTTTCTCAGTTCTTTTTTATTCTCCATAGCAAGTGATTATTCTATTCCTTTTAATATCTGTTTGATATAGTTAGTGTTTTCCATTTCCTTGTAAATACCATC
The DNA here is from genome assembly GCA_013042625.1 of Flavobacteriaceae bacterium. GTDB lineage: Bacteria > Bacteroidota > Bacteroidia > Flavobacteriales > Flavobacteriaceae > SHLJ01. The sequence continues at coordinate 3,902 of JABDPU010000079.1, forward strand.
AAAATCTCCTTCTTCCATCAACTTCTTGAAATTTTCAAGATTGCAAATGTACTCATTTAATGTTTCAATGACATTGGTTTTATTTTGCTCAAAAATAGGTGTCCACATATC
>JABDPU010000083.1 GCA_013042625.1 Flavobacteriaceae bacterium
TCCAGAAACCAATCATAGATCAGCATCAAAATGCTCAATATGGCCGAGAATTTTAATAGGTAGATAATCATGAGGTTTTCTTTTTAATTTGCTCATCAATGAGAGCTTTCAGATCTTCCAACTCCGCTTTGCTGAGTTCCGTTTCTTTGGTAAAAAAGGAGGCAAATTGACCCGGACTGTCATTAAAAAAACTTCTGATCAATCCACTAAAATGCTTAGAGAAATAGTCCTTCTTTTTGACGGCAGGAATATACTCACGTGACTTTCCAATGGTTTTGTATTCGATAAAACCTTTATCTGTCATCCGTTTCAAAAGTGTAGCTACGGTAGTAGATGCAGGTTTAGGATCTGGATACTGCATTATAAGGTCCTTCAGAAATGCCTTCTTTAGTTTCCAGAGATGTTGCATCAATTGTTCTTCTGCTTTCGATAACTCCATTTGAATTATTTTTCTTCTACAAACGTAGAATAAAAAATTATATTCTACAAGTGTAGAACTAACTTTAAGATAGTTTTAGTATTCTGCTGAATGGATTCCTCAGTTCTTTTTTGATCTCAAACTCTCAATGATAACTGTTGACACGATGAGGAATCCCCCGATATAAGTGTTTAAAGAAGGGATCTCGCCCAGGAAAAAGAAGGCGATGATAATCCCGTAAACCGGGAGTGCACTGGTAATAATTCCGGCTGTGCTTGCCGAGAAATGTTTCAGGCTCCGAACAAACATAGTGTGACCCAGAGCAGTAGTTAAGAATGCGAGTAACAGAACAAAAGGCCACTGCGATTTAAATCCTGAAGTGTCTAAGACGATCAAGGCCGGAGAAAGCACAATTGTGAGCACAATAAGTTGATGCACCATCAACATGGTTCCGTCATAACGTGCCACATATGTTTTTAAAATGAGAATTCGCAAGGCATAACATAAGGCTGAAAACAAACCCACCATTATACCTTGCAAATCGGAATTTTCAAAGTCAAAATCAGGGGCCAGAATATAAATCCCCGCAAGAACCATGATGCCCAGAATGATGTGAACATAATCGCGTTTCATTTTCATAAAAAACGGTTCCAACAGAACGATCATTACCGGGAAGGTGTGCAGAGAAAGCATTCCTAAAGCCACATTAGACAGCTTTAGCGCCCAGAAGTAGGTAATCCAGTGGGCACCGAGAAACAATCCACCAAGCAGAAACCCCCATCCATCTTTTTTAGTATGGATTTTCAGATCTATTTTCCGGTACCTGCAAAATGCGTATAGGGCAATCAATGCTAAAGCTGAACGCGCCCAGATAATTACTGGTGTGGGCATATCAATATATCGGCCCAATGCCCCTGACGTACTGATAAAAAGAGTTGCCAGGCAAAGTTCTGCTAAATGCCTCAGGTGTGATTTGCCCATATGTTTTCAAATGGGTTTCTTAGGCTTTCGTAGATAATTCAGAAAAGTATTTATAAAACCAGGGGATGGTTTCAATACCCTTGAAATAATTCCATACACCAAAATGTTCATTAGGTGAATGAATGGCGTCACTATCCAGTCCGAAGCCCATCAAAATAGTCTTGCTCTTAAGCTCTTTTTCGAATAATGCTACAATCGGGATACTGCCTCCACTTCTCTGAGGAATCGGTGTTTTTTCAAAAGTGGTCTTATAGGCTTTGGAAGCGGCCTGGTAACCAATATTGTCGATTGGTGTCACATAACCCTGGCCGCCGTGATGAGGTTTGACCTCAACCGTCACACCTTTTGGTGCAATGGCTTCAAAGTGTTTCTTGAACAAATCAGTAATTTCATGCCAGTCCTGATGTGGAACCAAACGCATTGAGATTTTTGCGTAGGCTTTAGATGCAATTACCGTTTTGGCGCCTTCTCCCGTATATCCGCCCCATATACCATTTACATCAAGGGTTGGCCTGATTGAGTTTCGTTCATTGGTCGTATAGCCTGCTTCACCATAGACGGCCTCAATATCCAGCGCCGATTTATAATCCTCTAATGAAAATGGAGCTTCAGCCATTTTATTCCGTTCTTCCCGACTGAGTTCTTCTACTTTATCATAGAATCCTGGAATTGTGATATGGTTGTTTTCATCATGAAGTGAAGCGATCATTTTAGTCAGAATGTTAATTGGATTGGCCACTGCTCCTCCGTACAATCCAGAGTGCAGATCTCGATTCGGACCGGTCACTTCAACTTCAACATAACTTAATCCGCGTAACCCCGTAGTAATAGAGGGTACATCTTTGGCTATCATTCCCGTATCTGAAATCAGAATAACATCATTTGCCAGCTTTTCCTTATTTCTTGGAACAAACCAGGATAAGCTTTCTGAACCGACCTCTTCTTCACCTTCAATCATAAACTTGACATTACATGGTAATTGTCCTTCCTTGGTCATATACTCAAGGGCCTTGACATGCATAAAGAATTGCCCCTTATCATCGCATGAGCCGCGAGCAAAGATCGCTCCATCCGGATGTAACTGGGTTTCCTTAATAACAGGTTCGAAAGGAGGTGAATCCCAAAGGTCCAGTGGGTCTGGTGGCTGCACGTCGTAGTGGCCATAGACCAGTACAGTAGGCAAATCATTTGAAATGATTTTTTCTCCATAAACAATAGGATATCCGGGTGTTTCACAAATTTCAACATGGTCACAACCCGCTTTCTCCAGATGAGATTTAACGCTTTCCGCTGTTTTGATCACGTCTTTTTCGTAATCTGAGTTGGCGCTTATGGAAGGAATTTTAAGAAGTTCAAGAAGTTCATTGAGCATTCGGTCTTTATGCTCTGAAATATAAGATTTAATGCTATTCATATATAGTTAGAATTGAAAGACTATAAAATTACGAAAAGAACTCAAAAAGTTTAGCTGCAGATTCAATTATTGAAACTAATATTTTATATTTGCATCCCGCAATTCACTGCTAATCGCGGATGTGGTGGAATTGGTAGACACGCTAGACTTAGGATCTAGTGCCGCGAGGCGTGGGGGTTCGAGTCCCTTCATCCGCACTTCAAAGCCCTTCTCATTTTGAGAAGGGTTTTTTCGTTTGCTTCAGGCACTCGAACCGCAGCCGCATGGTCTGGCAGTTCGCAAACAAGGTCCACAGGACCTTCCATGCT
>JABDPU010000085.1 GCA_013042625.1 Flavobacteriaceae bacterium
CTGCACTAAGAGTTATTGCACCATTTAAGCCTTGTAATTTGCTCCTTCTTAATATGATGTTCAATATTCCTGCCGAACCTTCAGCATCATACCTGGCCGAAGGAGAGGTAATTACTTCCACACGTTCAATAGCTTCAGCCGGGAGTTGACGCAAGGCATCAGTTGAATTCAGTCCAACCAGGCCTGAAGGCTTACCGTTAATAAGAATTCGGACATCATCATTTCCCCTTAAAGAGACATTTCCTTCCACATCAACAGCCACAGAAGGTACATTATCCAGGACATCACTTACTGTTCCTCCGCGAACGGTAAGATCCCTGCCAACATTGTATATTTTTTTGTCGAGTTTGATTTCAACTGTGGTACGTTCAGCTATGATTTCAACCTCATCCAGCGATTCTGCATCGATTTCCATTTCGAAGGTACCAAGGTTTTCATTTTTTTCCAGAGATTTATCAGCCAATGTGATCGTTTTAAAAGCGATAAACTCCACCCTAACATCGTAAACGCCTTGTGGTACCCGAATGCTGAATTCACCCTGAAGGTTGGTGATCCCACCTGTAACTATCTTATTCGACCGCTTACTGAAGAATGAAACAGTTGCGTATTCCAAAGGTTGTTTGGTGTCCTTTTCAATGACCTTTCCGGTAATGGTCACATTTTTAACCTCAGATGTAACACTGGGTGTCGAAACGGTTTTAGCATTGGGAGTTGTTGATCCGGGAGCCTGTTGGGCAAAACTAATAATTGGCAATAAGCCAATAAAAATTGTGGTTAGCAGTCGTCTGAACATTACAGTTGTTTTGCATATTTGATCGCAAAACTACCCCAAAGTTTAACGCATTGCGGTTAATCTTTTGTTAAATGATAAGTACAGATAATTACACAAAATCAAATGATTTCAAGTATACGATTGGGAGGCCTTCCAATTACCGCTTTATTACCGTTTATAACAATAGGTCTTTCTATTAATTGTGGATATTTGGCCATAACCTGGATAAGTTCTTCATCACTGAAATTAAGATGCTTGAAGTTTTCTTTCCAGATCTTTTCATTTTTACGAACGAGGTCAATAGGAGGAATATTCAGGATTTTAATAATCTTCCCCAGTTTTTCAGCACCCAAAGGAACATCAAGGTATTTGATTACTTTATAGTCGGCTTTCCTGGTTTCCAGGATTTCCAGAGTCTCCCTGGATTTGCGGCATCTGGGGTTGTGATAGATTACAATCATGAGGACAATAGTTTGTTAGGAGTCTCTAAGTTATAAAAAATGGTTCTCCTTATCAAACCTGGTTAGGGTCAGTCTGTATTCGATTGGCCCATCATCATCAGGTATGCCTTCAGAAAAGATTCTATATTCCCATTCATCACGGCATCAATATTCCCGGTTTCATGCTGAGACCTGACATCTTTAACCAGTTTATAGGGATGCATAACATAATTCCTTATCTGGCTTCCCCATTCAATTTTCATTTTACCAGCCTCAATATCATCTCGAGCCTCCTGGCGTTTCTTCAGTTCAATTTCATAGAGTTGTGAACGAAGCATCTGCATGGCCCTATCCCTGTTATCGTGTTGGGACCTTGTCTCAGAACAGGAGATTTGAATGCCCGTTGGTTTGTGCGTAAGTTGAACTTTCGTTTCTACCTTATTAACGTTCTGACCTCCGGCGCCACTTGATCGTGCTGTGGTTATCTCTATATCTGATGGATTTATATCAATCTCTATGGAATCATCGACGAGTGGATAGACATAAACAGAAGCAAAACTGGTATGTCGTTTCGCATTACTATCAAATGGAGAAATCCTTACCAGTCTGTGAACACCGTTTTCGCCCTTAAGCCAACCAAACGCATAATCGCCTTCAATCTGGATGGTTACGGTTTTTATTCCCGCCACATCGCCTTCCTGGAAATTAAGCTCTTTCACTTTGAATTTATTTCGCTCAGCATACATCAGGTACATTCTCATAAGCATGCTTGCCCAATCACAACTTTCTGTACCACCGGCTCCCGCAGTTATTTGCAGCACTGCGCTCAGGTTATCACCTTCATCGGATAGCATATTCCTGAATTCGAGATCTTCTATAAAAACAACGGTCCTGGAGAAGTGATTTTCAACTTCATCCAATTCAGTCTCACCTTCTTTATGGAATTCATATAGAACTTCCAGGTCTTCAACCAAGGTTTTTGCAGTTTCATAATCAGAGACCCACTTCTTGTTCACTCTAAGGTCTTTCATTACCAACTCCGCTGCTTTGGAATCATTCCAGAAATCGGGGTCGAAGGTCTTTTCTTCTTCGTTCTGAATTTCTATTCGTTTGGCATCAACGTCAAAGATACCTCCTTAACGCACCAAGGCGCTCAACAAGATCAAGGATTTGATCGGATGTAACCATAAGATTTAGCTTTATGCAAAAATAGAAGATATAGACAGTTATAAAAATAATATGTAGCTTTATATTCTTAATTTTTTAAAATGAAAAACATCCTCATTTGTGCTGCATTTTTAATCCTTTCAGGCAGCGTATCTTCCCAGGTATTAAAAGGCAAAAAACTCGATTCTTACTCGGGTTTCTTTGATTTTTATTATGAAGAAGCTCAAGACAAGATCTATTTGTATGTGAAAGACCTTGACCAAGAATTTCTATATGTTAATTCCCTGGCAAGTGGTGTGGGAAACAATGATCTTGGCCTGGATCGCGGTCAGCTGGGTAACAGGAGAGTGGTCAGTTTTAAAAAGGCGGGAAACAAATTATTACTCGTACAACCAAACCTGAACTATCGTGCGCTAACCGACAATGAATTGGAACGCAAAAGTATTGAGCAGGCCTTTGCCAAATCGGTGATCTTCGGATTTAAAATCCTCGAGTCGAATGAAAAAGGGCATCTTATTGATCTTACCTCTTTTCTGATGCAGGATGCTCATGGTGTAGCCAGCAGGCTGAAGCGTTCAAAGGAAGGAACCTATAAAATTGATATTAGTAAAAGTGCCTTATCATTAGACAGAACTAAGGCATTTCCCGAAAATGTTGAGTTCGAAGCCTTATTGACTTTTAAGGGGCAGCCAACAGGGACTAAACTGAGATCAGTAACACCAACGGCATCTTTGGTTACGGTAAATCAGCATCATTCGTTTGTGAAATTACCCGACTCAAATTATAAGCCAAGGGAGTTTGATGTTAGAAGTGGAGCCATCTCTATATCTTATATGGACTATGCCACTCCGGTGCAGGAGCAGATCAGGAAACGCTATATCGTACGACATCGACTGGAGAAGAAAGATCCAACAGCTGCTGTAAGTGAGGCTGTGGAACCTATAATCTATTATTTGGATCCTGGTACGCCCGAACCGGTGCGATCAGCTCTTCTCGAGGGTGGAAGCTGGTGGAACCAGGCCTATGAGGCTGCAGGTTATAAGGATGCGTTTCAAATTAAAATGCTGCCTGCCGATGCCGATCCATTGGATTGCCGTTATAATGTGATTCAATGGGTACACCGTTCAACACGAGGATGGAGTTATGGTGCAAGCGTTGTTGACCCCAGAACCGGTGAGATCATTAAAGGACATGTGAGTCTGGGTAGCTTGAGAATCCGTCAGGATTTTATGATAGCTCAGGCCCTGATGAATCAACCTTTTGCAAGTAGCGATGACAACTATAAGCCGATGCTGGACATGGCCCTGGCACGAATCAGGCAGTTAAGCGCACACGAAATTGGTCATACCCTTGGTTTTACTCATAATTTCGCAGCAAGTACCAACGACAAAGCATCGGTAATGGATTATCCGCATCCTACGATCGAATTAGCCAATAATCGAATTGATTTCAGCCAGGCCTATGATACAGGGATTGGTGAATGGGATAAGGTGACCGTGGCCTATTCATATTCAGATTTCGGAGATACCGAAAATGAAAAGGCTAAATTGAATGCCATTCTTGATAAAGCATATGATTCCGGAATGAGATTTATAACTGACAGCGATGCTCGAGCTCAGGGTGGAGCTCATGCACTGGCTCATCTATGGGATAATGGGAAATCGGCTGCCGAGGAATTGGAACGCGTCCTGGATATTCGGAAATACGCCATATCAAATTTCTCAGCAGATAATATCAGATCAAATGAACCCTATACAGTTCTTGAAGATGTTTTTGTACCCCTTTATTTCTTCCACAGATACCAAACTGAAGCAGCCGTTAAAGTTGTGGGCGGACTGGATTACAATTATGCGGTCAAGGGTTCCGATGAATTTACTGTAAGACCTGTGGGCAGGAAAGAGCAGTTAGGTGCCCTAAAGTCAATTTTGCAATCGATAAATGCAGAGACGCTTGCTATTCCAGAAGATAAACTCTCATTGTTTCCACCCAGGGCTTTTGGTTATGGCAGAACGCGAGAGTCATTTAAAGGCAAAACAGGGGTTTCCTTTGATCCTTTGAGCGCAGCATCTACGGCCAGCGATATGGCATTAAAACTTCTGCTTCATCCTGAACGAGCCAACAGGTTGGTGTTGCAAAAAAGTTTAGATGCCAAACAATTAGATCTGGAGGAAGTACTTGGCAGCTTAAGCAAGAACTTTAGCCATTCACACACCTATCCGTCTTACCTTGGTGAAGTTCAATTCATGATCAACGAAAATATTCTGAAATATATGATGAATCTTGTGGCTTCAGATAAATCGCTTTCACAGGTCAAAGCCATGGCTTATGATGCCATTGAAGCTGCGGATAAGCAATTTAATAAGAACACATCATATGACAGGGCTATGAAACGTACCATTGCCAGGTTTATAAAAGATCCGTCGAAGTTCAAACTCAATGCCTCCCCAAAAATTCCCGATGGTTCACCAATCGGAAGTGATTTTTGTGGATATATCCCAAATTAGTTTTAATGGAAGTTGATTTAAGAAGTGATACAGTTACCAAACCCACCAAAGGAATGCTGGAAGCGATGTTTGCAGCAGAGGTTGGTGATGATGTTTATAAAGAGGACCCTACAGTCAATAGATTAGAAGAACGGGTTGCGGCCTATTTTGGTAAACAGAAGGCCCTTTTCTTTCCCTCTGGCAGCATGGCTAACCAGGCTGCGATAAAGCTGCACACCAATCCGGGAGAGCAGGTGATATGCGATAAGTATGCGCACGTTTATAATTATGAAGGTGGTGGGGCTTCTTTCAATAGCGGTGTGTCCTGTAAACTTATCGATGGCTACAGAGGCATGTTTACTGCCGAGCAAGTGAAAGAATCTATTAATCCGCCAGATTTCTATCACAGTCCGCTTACTAAATTAGTCGCTGTTGAAAATACTACTAACAAAGGAGGTGGAGCCTGTTGGGATCATCAGGAGATCAGAAAAATCAGGACCGTTTGCGATGAGAATAATCTGGGCCTGCATTTAGATGGTGCAAGGATTTGGAATGCTTTGGTTCAAAAGGGCGAGGATCCAAGATTTTATGGTGAGATATTCGATACCATTTCAGTCTGTTTCAGCAAAGGCCTTGGCGCTCCAATTGGGTCCATGCTGATAGGAAACGAAGAACTGATGTCTGGTGCTATCCGGATTCGAAAGATATTCGGAGGAGGAATGCGGCAGCTTGGATATCTGGCAGCTGCAGCCAACTATGCCTTAGATCATCACATCAAGAGGTTAGGAGAAGATCATAAACACGCCCAGGAATTGTCTGCAGTCCTGGCAAAAATGGATTTTATTAAAGTGGTTGAGCCTACGGAGACCAATATTATCATTTTTGAGCTGGAAAACGGAATTGATGAGGGTTCTTTTAATCAAAAGCTCTTAGATCAGGGTGTGAAAATTATCAGTATGGGAAGCAATAAATTAAGGATGGTCACGCATTTAGACTATACATCTGAAATGCATGATTATGTGCTGAATGTGGTTACAGGATTGGAATTCTAGTTATTTAAACCCATCGAGGCCCGGGATGTCGGGCATACCATCCTTTGCTACGGCGGCAAGCTCTGTTTCGTGTGTTTTTGTAGCTCTTTCAATGGCATTATTCAAAACCATTACCAGGTAATCCTGGAGCTGATCTTTATCATTTAAAAGTTCCTCGGCAATCACCACATCTTTAATCTTCCTGTTGGCGGTAATTGTAACCTTAAGAAGTCCGTCACTGCTGGCCTCATCGATCAAAACTGAATTCAGGCGTTCTTTGGTTTCTTCAACCTTTTTCTGAGTTTCCTGAATCCTACCCATCATACCCATTAAATCTCCAAACATATCTTTTTCTTATTTATTGAGCAGCAAAATTACTAAATTGAGCGCCAAATTAATTAATCTGATGAAAACTAAATATTTTCTATCACTATGTGTTCTTATAGTGACTTATTCCTGTAAAACCGAAACCCCCATGAATCCAAACGAATCTGCTCCTGTGGCTAAGAAGGTTGAAAAGAAACTTGAAATGCATGGCGACGTCCGAATAGATAACTATTACTGGATGAACGACAGGGAAGACCAGGAGGTTATTGATCACCTCAATAGAGAGAATGATTACCTGAAGAAGAACATGGCTCATACTGAAGATTTTCAGAATTCCTTATTTGAAGAATTGAAGGCCAGGATAAAGGAAGATGACGAGTCGGTACCTTACAAGTATAACGGATATTGGTATATCACTAAATTTGAAACCGGCAAGGATTACCCCATTTACACGCGTAAGAAAGAAACTCTGGATGCGGAGGAGGAATTGATTGTTGATTGCAATACATTGGCAGAGGGTCATTCGTATTTCCGATTGAACGGCCTGAATGTCAGTCCGAATAATGAGATAGCCGCCTTTGGTATAGATACGGTTTCCAGGAGGCGATATACCATTCATTTTAAGAATCTCAAAACAGGCGAAATGTTTTCAGAAACCATTGGAAATACAACCGGAGGATCTACCTGGGCCAATGACAATAAAACATTATTCTACACCAAAAAAGATATGCAGACCCTGAGGTCTGACAAAATATATAAGCATAAGTTAGGAGAGAACCCGGAGACTGATGAACTTATCTATTTTGAGGAAGACGAAACCTATCTAAGCTACGTTTACAAGACAAAATCTGAGAAATTCATTGTGATTGGGAGCAGTACAACTCTTGCCAATGAATATCGAATACTAAACGCTGATGATCCCGATGGTGAGTTTCGCTTGTTTAATCCAAGGAAGCGAAACCTGGAACACAATATATATCATCATGAAGATGAGTTTTATATCGTGACTAATAAAGATGGTGCAAAGAACTTTAAATTGATGAAAACTCCTGATGATAATACCTCTGAAGAAAATTGGGTTGACGTGATCGGTCACCGGGATGATGTATTGCTGCAGGATATAGACACTTTCAAAGACTATCTGGTGGTTAGTGAAAGAAAGAACGGCTTGAACCAAATCCACATTAAACCATGGGATGAATCAAAGGAAAACTACTACATTCCTTTTGACAATGAAACTTACACGGCATATACAACAATCAATCCTGATTATGATACCGACTTTCTGAGGTACAGTTATACGTCCCTTTCAACCCCTCCAACGGTAATCGATTTTAATATGTCTGACAGGACTCATGAGGTGAAAAAAGTAAGCGAGGTTCCGGATGGTAAGTTCAATTCGTCGGATTATGAAACCAAGCGTGTATGGGCTAAGGCAAGAGATGGCAAAGACGTCGCTATTTCAATGATTTATAAAAAAGGCATGGAGCAAAACGGTAAGAACCCCTTATTGCTTTACTCCTATGGCTCTTATGGGTCTACGATGAGTCCGTCCTTCCGTAGAAATTTTTTCAGCCTGGTCGATCGCGGATTCATATTTGCAATAGCACATATTCGTGGAAGCCAGTACCTGGGAAGGGAATGGTATGAGGATGGAAAATTATTCAATAAAATTAACACCTTTACCGATTTTGTCGATTGCTCCAAGTTTTTGATTGAGCAGAAGTACACTTCAGCTGAGCATCACTATGCTTTGGGAGGGAGTGCAGGCGGATTGTTAATGGGTGCAGTGCTGAATATGGCTCCCGAACTCTATAATGGTGTTATAGCGGCTGTTCCATTTGTAGATGTCGTAACCACCATGCTGGACGATTCCATACCACTTACGACCTTTGAATATGATGAATGGGGTAACCCAAATAATGAGGATTCATATCGCTATATGTTGTCTTATTCGCCTTACGATCAGGTAAAAAAGCAAAATTATCCTAACATACTGGTTACCACTGGTTTGCATGACTCTCAAGTGCAATACTGGGAACCAGCTAAATGGGTTGCAAAACTGAGGGAAATGAAGACAGATTCGAATATTTTATTGTTGAGAACTAACATGGAAACCGGTCATGGCGGTGCTTCCGGGCGTTTTGAGTCGTTGAGAGAGGATGCACAGGAATTTGCCTTTTTGTTAGATTTGGAGGGCATAACTGAGTAATTCTAAAAAATTCTGTTATTTTTGCCAAGTTAGAAGTTACAATTTTATAATTTAGTAACTCATAAAGCTTTTTATGAAACAACGAAAACAAGTTATTGATAACGTGTTGGACCTGATTGGAAATACACCGCTTATCAGACTGAATAAAATCACGTCCAACTTGGAAGGCGAGTATTTAGCTAAAGTAGAAGCCTTCAATCCCGGACACTCCACTAAAGACAGAATAGCCCTCTACATTATAGAAGAAGCTGAGCGCCGTGGTATTTTAAATCCCGGTGATACGATCATTGAAACCACTTCTGGAAATACAGGATTTAGCGTTGCTATGGTTAGCGTTATTAAAGGCTACGAGTGTATTCTGGCGGTAAGTTCTAAATCTTCTTCAGATAAAATAGATATGTTGAAGGCCATGGGCGCTAAAGTTTATGTATGCCCGGCTCACGTTAGTGCAGATGATCCTAGATCATATTACCAGGTGGCTAAACGGTTACATGAGGAGATCAAAGGATCTGTATATATCAACCAGTACTTTAATGAACTGAACATTGAGGCTCATTACCGAACTACCGGCCGTGAAATTTGGGAACAATCCGGTGGTGAAATCACTCATCTCGTTGCCTGCAGCGGAACAGGAGGAACGATTTCAGGAACAGCAAAATATTTGAAAGAAAAAAACCCTGATATTAAAATTATTGGTGTTGATGCGTATGGATCAGTATTGAAGAAATACCATGAGACCAAGGAGTTTGATGCTAATGAGATTTATCCATATCGCATTGAAGGTTTGGGTAAAAACCTGATTCCTACAGCAACCGACTTTGATGTCATCGATCACTTCGTAAAAGTAAATGATGAAGAAAGTGCGCATACTGCAAGGGAAATAGCAAAAAGAGAAGGTTTGTTTGTAGGTTACACCAGCGGAGCTGCAATGCAAGCTATTAAGCAGCTTAATGCCGAAGGTACTTTTGGGCCGAATGATAAGATTGTAGTGATTTTCCCGGATCATGGATCCAGGTATATGAGTAAGGTTTACTCTGATGATTGGATGGCCGAACAAGGATTTTTCGATAGTAAGAACGAGATCACACTCAAAACTGTACAATACATAGATTAATTATTCAAAGATATATTTTCAAGCCTGCGATGCTTCATGCTTTGCAGGCTTTTGTTTTTTCCATTTTTAAAAGAATTTGATGTTGATGTATTAATTATGCCAAATCTATTAAAATGCATATTTTTGCCACATCTAACTATGATTAACGACTAGTATGAACGACCTTTTTGATAAGATATACAGGGATCGCGGGCCATTGAGCAGATGGGCCTCGCAGGCTGAAGGCTATTTTATCTTTCCAAAATTGGAAGGAGAGATTTCTAACAGGATGAAATTCCAGGGTAAAGAAGTTATTACCTGGAGTATTAACGATTACCTGGGTCTGGCTAATCATCCTGAAGTCAGGAAAGTAGATGCAGAGGCTGCAACCAAGTACGGCTCTGCATATCCTATGGGTGCCAGGATGATGTCTGGTCATACCGAATTACACGAAAAACTTCAGAATGAACTTGCCGAATTTGTGAATAAAGAAGCGGCTTATTTGTTGAATTTCGGTTACCAGGGTATGGTTTCAACCATAGATGCGCTGGTTGCCAAAGATGATATTATCGTATACGATGTAGACGCTCATGCCTGTATTATAGATGGTGTTAGGCTTCATATGGGTAAACGCTTCACTTACAAGCATAATGATGTAGAAAGCCTTGAGAAAAACCTGGAACGAGCAACTAAGTTAGCTGAGCAAACAGGTGGTGGAATCCTTGTGATTTCTGAAGGTGTCTTCGGAATGCGAGGTGAACAGGGTCGATTAAAAGAAATCGTAGCCCTTAAGGAAAAATTTAATTTCAGACTGTTTGTAGATGATGCTCATGGCTTTGGAACCCTTGGAGAAACAGGAGCCGGAGCAGGTGAGGAGCAAGGTATTCAGGATCAAATTGATGTCTATTTTGCCACTTTCGCCAAATCAATGGCCAGTACAGGAGCATTCATTGCGGGAGATAAGGAAGTCATCAATTACCTGAAATATAATCTGCGGTCTCAAATGTTCGCTAAATCGCTACAGATGCAATTGGTTGAAGGAGCGTTAAAACGGCTGGATATGATCAGGACTATGCCTGAGCTAAAACAAAATCTCTGGAAAATTGTAGATGCATTACAATCGGGCTTGAGAGATCGTGGCTTTGACCTCGGAACTACACAAAGTTGTGTAACACCGGTTTACCTTAAAGGTAGTATTCCCGAGGCGATGGCCCTGGTTAAAGACCTGAGGGAGAATTTTGGGATTTTCTGCTCAATTGTGGTATATCCTGTTATTCCGAAAGGACTGATATTGCTTCGTATGATTCCAACTGCGACTCATACGCTTGAAGATGTGGAAATCACTTTAAATGCTTTCTCGGCAATTCGGGAACGACTTCAGAATGGCACCTATAAGCGCCTTGCCGCAAAGGTTATGGAAGCGATGAAAGAAGAATAGAATACTTTTGAAATATAAAACTGAAACCACATCCTTCGATGTGGTTTTTTATTTTATGGGCCTTTTGAAGGTGCATCTTCTTTTGAAGACTTCCGGGTTAAAATGCTTCCAGATCTTCTGAATGGCAATATTGTCTTCCAACTCCGGACCTCTGATACATTCGGTAACTTTCTTTTTTACAACTTCTTTGTAGAATGCATCAAAAATAATGGCGGTAACACCTTTATTCTGGTATTCAGGAACAATGCCTATTAAGTAGAAAACCGTCTGCCTGTTATATTTTTTAGCATGTAACAGGTGCCTGAAACCGAAAGGAAATAATCGTCCATTGATTTTTTGCAGGGCTTGGGCATAGGAGGGTGTTATAATGGCGAAGGCGATAATTTCCCCATCCTCATTGGCAATGAATTTTACATATTCAGGATTCAGAAAACTTATAAATTTCCGTTTGAAATATTCCCGCTGCTCTTCATTGATTTCAACAAAGGAAGACAGTTTAGAATGGGATGCCGTAAATACCTTAAAAATATCATCGGCATACTCCATTATTTCCTTATTCGTGTAAAATTCCAGGCACTTCAACTTATACCTCCTTTTTATCAGAGCTTGTGCTTTCTGGAAGGTTTCTGGTTTGATATTATCACTTGGGAACCGGCTTTCCTGGTATTTTTTGGCCACCTCAAATCCCAGGCGCTTGTAATGATCAACGTAATATGGATAATTATACCAGGTAATCATGCTACCAATTTCATCGAAACCTTCGGTCATCACACCTACCTTGTCCAGATTCGAGAAACCTACGGGTCCTTCGAGGAATTTCAGGCCTTGCTGTCTGCCTATTTTTTCAACTTCATCTAATAAAGCCCTGCTCACGTCCTGATCATCTATAAAATCAAACCATCCGAAACGCATTTTCTTGATACCTTGTCCGTCAACCTCAAGCCAATTTATTATAGCTGCTACCCGCCCGGCAAGTTTTCCATCCTTATAGGCGAGGAAATACCTGGCATCAGCATTCTTAAAAACAGGATTTAACTTCTTATTAAAGGTCTTCATTTCCTGCCTGATAATTGGCGGTACCCAGTATTTAGAACCTTTGTAAAGTTTAAATGGGAATTTAACAAACCGGCGCAGATCTTTCCTGCTTTGAACCTCTTTAACCGTTATCATAAGCTATTGGCTACCGTCTTCGCTGAAGTTTTCTTTTTTCTATTCATTTTTTTCGGTTCTATCTATTCGCTCGATTCGAACCGCTTCGGCCAGCTTGATTGTCAGTATTCACATCAGGATCCTGATGCCAATCCAAACGATATGAAGCTCCCAAGCTAATATTAAGAACCGATGGGGTATCTTTGGTATTAAAGGTTACCGCAGTGTCAACCTGGAAATTCCTGGTCCATAAATAAGCACCTCCCAACCTGAATAAATTATCGGCATAGAAGTCACTTTGTATGCCCTGAGTTTCCCCGAATACTGCCCATTGCTGACCTACAGACTTTGTTAAGGTAAGAATGTACTGAAAATCTGAATAATCACTGCCAATCCTATCTTTAACAAAATTCATAACAAATACCCAACCTCCGGTAAAATTGTGCTGGGTGGCCACCATGACTTTCGGACTGATTCCTTCTACATCTGGTGCAGTATACGGATTGTTTTTACTGTCGATATTTATTCCGGCATAGACCGATACCGACGGTATCAGGAACTTCCATTTAAATCCGCGATTGGCGTGATAACTGTATAAATTAGGTTTTTCTTCTTCAGAATATTTATAAGGGTCATAAAGCAAATACTTGGCGCCAACTGTAAAATTTCTGAAATTACTTCTGCCGGTTTCCTGGTCAATTGAAGAACGCATATCGGTGAATGTGTCACTCTGATAAAACCCTTCAAGATTGATCTCCAGCTGCTCAAAAAATAGGCCGTATCTGGCCGCGAACTGTGCACCGAATCCACTCACTTCATAGCCTAGTGGCGTATGCTCTTCCTTAACGGTAAATAGTCCGGCTTCGAACTGAAGTACATTTTTCCCAACAGAATATGCGCTTTGAGAGACGCCTGGCCGATTCGAATTAATCACATCGGTATATTGGGAGAAAACAGCGTTAGAGTAGATCAGGGCAATCGCTAGAACAAAATAGGTTGGTAGTGTTTTCATATACAAGCGTTAATGGTCAAATATATAATTTTATTAGTTTTTTATGATATTTAAACGATTATAAAGTCCGAAGAATTGTATTTTTGATCAAACAAGCACCTATGATGCAATTTGCTTCATTACAGGGATTTCTCAGAACCATATTGATCATATTACTCATTTATTATGGGTTAAAGATCATTTCACGCTTTCTGACGCCTTTCCTTGTTAAATATCTTTCTAAAAAGGCTGAAAAACGTTTTGGCCAGGAATTTGGTCAACAAGGCCCGCCACCCCATAGCAAACATAAAGAGGGTGAAACCGTTATTGATAAAATGCCTGAATCATCATCTAATTCTAAGAAAGAGATTGGAGAGTATGTAGATTATGAAGAAATTGACTAATTTCCTTGCATTAATTCGTTTCCCTTCATGAATTCCTTTTTTAAGTCGCTGATTCCTCATATCATTATAGTCGCGATCTTTGGCCTGGCCTCAATTCTTTACTTCTATCCCGTACTCCAGGGAAAACAGATCTATCAAAGCGATATAGTTCAGTACACCGGAATGGCAAAGCAGCAGAATGATTTTAGGGAAAGCACCGGAACCGAAACCTATTGGACCAACAGTGCTTTTGGAGGAATGCCTACCTATCAGCTTGGTGCCCAATATCCGAACAACTTTATAAAAAAAATAGACAGATTCTTAAGGTTTTTGCCGCGTCCCGCCGATTATGTTTTTCTTTATTTCCTCGGGTTCTTCATGCTGATGCTGGTTCTTAAACTGGATTTCCGCCTTGCTGCGCTTGGTGCCCTGGCTTTCGGTTTTTCCACTTACCTTATCATTATCCTTGGTGTGGGCCATAATGCCAAAGCTCATGCCATTGCCTATATGCCCTGGGTACTTGCTGGGATCATATTGACCTTTCAAAGGCAATATATTTTCGGATTTCTTTTTACAGCCCTGGCGCTTGGCCTGGAGATTTCGGCCAATCACTTTCAAATGACCTATTACCTGGCATTGTTGGTTGGTGTGCTTGGAATCGCTTATATGATTGATGCCCATCGAAAGCAACAATGGCCTCATTTTCTCAAATCGGTTGGTCTGTTGGTAATATCTGCAGTCTTAGCTTTGGGTTTGAACGCCACCAATTTAATGGCTACGCAGGAATATGTCAAAGAAAGTACGCGGGGTCAGAGTGAGCTTACAATTAATTCGGACGGAACACCCAAGGCGGAATCAGGCGGATTGAGCCGAGATTATATCACAGAGTATAGTTACGGTATCGTAGAAAGCCTCAACCTGTTTATACCCAGGTTTATGGGTGGGGGCAGCTATGAGGATGTAGGTAAAAATTCTGAAACTTATGATGCGCTTCGAAAGATGGGCGCGGATCCCGTCAGGGCATTGCAGGAGACCAGGCAGACGCCTACATACTGGGGTCAACAGCCCATTGTTGAAGCACCGGCCTATGTTGGTGCCGTAGTCATTTTCCTTTTTATTTTGGCCTTATTCCTCGTTAAAGGCCGCCTTAAATGGTGGCTCGTTGGTGGAACACTTCTGTCATTATTGCTTTCCTTCGGAAAAAACTTCGGCTTACTAACCGACTTGTTCATCGATTATGTTCCATTGTATAATAAATTCCGGGCGGTGAGTTCTATACAGGTCATCCTTGAATTGTGCATCCCGATCCTGGCCATATTCGGACTGTCAAGAATCATAAACCAGTTTGAGCAAGATGAAGACAAATTAAAAGCACTTAAGCTTAGCTTTGGAATCGCTGCTGGAATCGCAGTTGTTTTTCTTTTGGGCAAAAATAT
This sequence comes from Flavobacteriaceae bacterium, assembly GCA_013042625.1. Classification (GTDB taxonomy): domain Bacteria; phylum Bacteroidota; class Bacteroidia; order Flavobacteriales; family Flavobacteriaceae; genus SHLJ01. The sequence goes on from JABDPU010000085.1 coordinate 14,923, forward strand.
GTTCTTCGAATTCGATGGTATGAACGATGCTGCGTTTGCGCAGGCCTATGGACCCGATTATATCGAAGCTGTAAAAGCCGATCGCATATCACTGTTTACCACAGATACTATCCGTTCACTCATTTTTGTAGTCCTATGTGCAGGCCTCATCTGGTTGTATTTGAAAAAGAAGCTTACAGAGAATATACTTCTCGCCGGAGTTGGGATTCTGATTATTATTGACTTGATCAGTGTAAATCTTCGTTATGTAAATGAGGATGATTTTGTTGTAGCTTCAAGAGTTGAAGCACCGTATCAGCTTAGTCCGGCGAATAACGCAATTTTACAGGATAGCACCCATTTCAGGGTATTTGACCTGACTTCCAATACCACGCAGGCATCTTATTTTCATAATTCTATTAACGGTTATCATGCCGCGAAAATGCGCCGATTTGATGAGTTGTTCGATTTTCATATCAGGAATAACAATATGGAAGTGCTGCATATGCTCAATGTCAAATATCTTATTGGAAATGATGAGAACCGTCAGCAGGTTGTTTATGATAATCCGGATGCAAACGGTCCTGCCTGGTTTGTTGATGAAATAAAATGGGTTAATTCAGCAGATGAGGAAATCAGAGCACTGGATAGTTTAAATACGAAGAAAACTGCGGTGATTAATCAGAAGCAATTTGGAGACATGATAAACTACGATGCCCTGAGTAATATAACATCAGATTCCACGGCGACAGTAAAATTGGTTTCGTATAAACCCAATGAATTGGTTTATCAGACGGAAAATAAAGCAGATGGATTAATTGTTTTTTCAGAAAACTACTATCCACATGGCTGGCAATCTGAAATCGATAGTAAGGCAACCGATCATATCCGGGTGAATTATGTGCTCAGGGGAATGGAAATTCCGGCAGGAAAACATGTGGTCATGTTTAAATTTGAGCCTGAGGTGGTTCAGAAGGGGAGTACCATTTCACTGGTCACTTCAATTCTTTTTGGTCTTTTAGTTGTTGGCGGATTGGTTTGGCAGAATAAACAAAAATGAAAAAGGTTTTAATCATAACTTACTATTGGCCACCTGCTGGCGGGCCCGGGGTTCAGCGTTGGTTGAAATTTGTTAAATACCTGCCTTCCTTTAATATTAAACCAATTGTATTTGTTCCTGAGAATCCAACCTATCCCACGGTTGATGAATCCCTTATTAAAGAAGTTTCAGAAGAGATAGAGATCATTAAATTGCCTATTAAAGAACCGTACAAAATGGCCAGCAAGGTTTCTACAGGTCAATCGGATTCAATAAGCAAAGGAATCATCCCTTCAGAAAAAAAACAATCATTGATTCAAAAGGCAATGCTGTTTGTCCGGGGTAATTTTTTTATTCCTGACGCACGCAGGGCCTGGGTCAAACCGTCTGTGAATTACTTGAGTGAATACCTGGTAAAAAACGATATCTCAACAGTAATTACGACGGGCCCTCCACATAGCCTGCACCTTATTGGACTGGAGTTAAAAATAAAATCCTCCATCAGGTGGATAGCCGATTTCAGGGATCCCTGGACAACAATAGGATATCATAACAAATTGAAATTATTACCCTGGGCCAGATCAAAACATAAGAAACTGGAGTCTGCAGTATTAAATCAGGCCGACCAGGTGATTGTCACGAGCCATATCACCAGCAATGAATTCAAAGCAATAACCGATACACCAATAGAAGTAATCACTAATGGTTATGACGATGTCTCGATTGATCCGGTGAAGCTGGACAAAAGGTTTTCCGTTTCACATATTGGAACATTATTAACCGAACGGAATCCTGATCTTTTATGGGAGATTTTAAGCGAACTTACCATTGAGGATAATACATTTAAGTCCTTACTTCAGATAAACCTCATCGGATCGGTAGGAGTAGAGGTTCTGCAAGTCCTGGAACAATATGACCTCAGCAGATTTTTAAATCTTAAAGGCTATGTTGATCACGATTCGGCCATTCGTTATCAAAGACAATCCCAGGTGCTATTATTGCTTGAAATAGACAGCGAAGAGACCAAATGTATTATTCCCGGAAAATTATTCGAATACATGGCTTCAGGACGTCCGATCCTTGCGCTGGGCCCCGAAGGATCTGATGTACAGGAGATTATTAGTAAAACTAATACGGGGAAATATTTCAATTATAGTCAGAAAGAATTGATAAAAGAGACAATCATGAGCTATTTTCATTCGTTTAGAAAGAATGAATTGGAAAGCCATGGCATTGGAATTAAGCCCTATCACAGGAAGGACCTTACCAAAAAACTGGCTGATATAATTCTGAGTTGAAAATGGGAGTGATAAGGAACCAATCAATTTATAATACCATCATCACCTATATTGGTTTTGGTATTGGTGCCTTTAACGTCCTTATATTATTTACCCATTTTTTGGAAGACGATTATCATGGACTTGTTGCCTTTGTTCTTTCCACGGCCAATATCATGATGCCCCTGTTTGCGTTGGGAGTCCACAATGCTTTGATTAAGTATTATTCCTCCTTCGAGGAAAATGACAATCTCAACCGCTTTCTAACACTTATGTTGTTGTTGCCTCTTGTTTTGATCATTCCGGTCGGACTTATCGGGACATTGGCCTATGATACCATTTCTGAATTCCTTTCAAAAACAAATCCGATAATTGAGAAGCATGTTTGGTTGATTTTTGTTGCTGCGGTCTGTTTCTCATATTTCGAAATTTTCTATTCCTGGGCAAAGGTTCAACTACAATCGGTATTTGGGAATTTCATGAAGGAGGTATTTCACCGGCTGTGTATTAGTGGTTTATTCGTTTTAATCTACTTTGAATGGCTGGATGTAACGTCCTTTATCTATGGGGTTATAGTCGTTTATATTGTTCGTTCACTGGTTATGATGATCTATGCCTTTGGTATAAGAAAACCCGTTTTCAGAATGGGAAAAATTCCTGGTCTGAAGGGGATAATACAGTACTCACTTCTCATTATAATTGCAGGGTCAATTGCACTGGTCCTGCTTGAGATAGACAAGTTTATGATCGGGGAATTAATGATCATAGAAAACGTGGCCTATTATGGTGTGGCCATTTATATAGCCACAGTTATAGGCGTTCCTGCCAGGTCCATGCACCAGATCACAAACCCGGTGACCGCTAAATTATTGAACACAAATGATATGAACGGGCTGGAGAGATTGTATAAACGCAGTTCGCTCAACCTCTTTGTCATCAGTGGCTTGATCTTCATCCTGATTATATCAAATATCAACCAGATGTATGAAATTATCTCTGATGGTGGTCGCTTCAGTGCAGCACTTTTGGTGGTAATATTGGTGAGTTTAGCGAAGCTATCTGACAATGTAATGGGGAACAATAACGCGATCTTATTCAATAGTAAATACTACGCCGTGGTTTTAATTCTAGGAGTGATCCTGGCCATTTCAGCCGTTGGACTTAATCTCTGGCTCATCCCGAAATATGGAATGAATGGCGCAGCATTTGCAACGGTGATCTCTATCTTTGGTTATAACACCGCTAAACTGTTATTTGTCTATTTAAAGTTGAAGATGTCACCATTTACCTCTGGAACGGTCAAGGCCATTGTATTGATACTTGTGCTTTCCGGTGCGTTCTACTTTTGGGAATTTCCCTTTCACCCCATTGTCAATATTGGATTGAAATCAGTACTTATTGGAGTACTCTATACCCTTGTTGTTTATATTCTGAATATTTCTGAAGACATTTCTGCGATTCTCGACAAGTGGATTCCGAGGGTATAAAAAGAGAAAATCCCGCAAGGAGCTTTGAGGCATACACTTGCAGGACCTTCCAACTAACCAACCAAAAAAATTATCTATTACTTCGTCTTGAAGTAGACCGTTGTTTTTGAGAACCCGATCTTGTGGTTCTTGATTTCTGAATAGATTTCCTTTTGTTATCAGCAGTCACAGGTCGTTGTGATCGCTGTTTGGAAACCTTGGGCTTACTGTATTTAGAACGGGAACTAACCGAATTTGTTTTACGTCTGTTATCGGTGCTCACGCGTTTCATATCACCTCTTTTCGCAATGGGCTTCGAACGGCTTACCTTTGGCTTTTGCCTTGCGCCTTCGCGTGAAATTTTCGGTTTTGTCCTGCCAGTTTCACGAGGCTTCACTCTATCATTTCTTCCGCTGCGTGCATTTTCAGAAGGCCTGGTATTCGGGCGGTTACGATTGATATTATCATTGCGACCAGAATTCAATCGACCATTCCTATTTAATTCAGATCCATCTCGTCTAGAATTGTTCCTGTTCAACCTTGTTGAGTTATCAGCCAGGTCACCACGTCTGGAAACAGCATTCTCACGGTATCTGTTTGTGCGGCTATTCGATAACCTTGCAACGTCCCCTCGTCTGCCACGATTATAACTTACCGCCGAGCGAGGTCTGTGATTGTTTCGGTACGGACGATAATAGTCATATCGAACCGGGTTGTAGTACCTGCGGTATGGCCTGTTATAGACAACGCAGTAATTGTATGCGGGAATTACATAATAGTTATGCCATGGGCGGTACACGTAATGCCTGTTAAATACATTGATGAAACCGGAACAGTGAGAGAAGCGGTTGAACCTGTTGTAGTGGACAAATAATCCACCCACGCGAAGAACCCTTCCGAAGTTATTGTAACTGATCCTTACATTTCCGGCCTGGATAATACGACCATAATAATCGTAATAGATCGGTACATTCTCAATTTGGACGACCGCGCCGTAATCATCATACTGCACATAGGCATCATAACCGTATCCGCTGTTGAAGCTGACGCTCACACCACCAAAATCGGCATAAGCACTAAAATTCGGACCATAGTTATTCACGTTGAAATCGAACTGACCGTCGGGGAAAACAGAAAATTCAACGCCCTGTTCAACGAATATGAATGAATTTCCATATCCTCGGTAAATACGGTTTACATGATCGTAGTGGTCGGCGGTGGTAGTAGCGGCGAATACAGGACCTCCTGTCAGAAGTAAACCTGCGAGAATATAGAATAATGATTTCATAACTGTTCGTTTTAAGATTGAATACTATTTAAAAATCAAACAGTGTGCCAAAAATTTATTTTAACTATTTAATGTACATTAATCGTAAAAAAAAATCCACCTCCTGTACTGGAGGCGGATCAATTATAAATCAAGTCGAATTTAATCGATGCGGTTTTAAAAGAGATAATTAATCATCCCACTTTTTTGACCGTTTCTTTTTCTTTTTGCGTTTTTTCATCTTACCATCTTTATTTCTGTAGTAATAGAAATCATCATCGTAATCATCCCAATGGTTATCATCCCAGTTGTTATCCCAGTCATTATGGAAATGATCAGCTGTGCAACCGCTCATTCCGCATACACCACAATTCTGGTTACTGAAATTAACAAAACCATGGGTTCCGATCATATCTCCGAATCGGTTGTACTGAAGCGTTAGACCGCCTACTTGCTTCAGTAAGCCTCGCCTGTACCTCATATATACAGATCCGACGCGTTTCACGCGACCATATCGGTCATAATTGATGAATACATTTCCAATTCGTCTCACCTTACCGAAACGGTCATGAAGTATCAATGTACCTCCATG
>JABDPU010000086.1 GCA_013042625.1 Flavobacteriaceae bacterium
CGCTTAAACTTGGGTCTGTAATTATAACATTTCGCCATTTTACGAGATAGTCTAATTGTATCTCATGGAGTACGGTCAATGCGTTATTTCTCAATTTAATATTCTCCAGTTTTGAGATTCGTCTCACCTCCACAGAAGCTTCTGTGAGCTCTTCAATTTTTTCAAGACCTATCCGGTAATCCGTTAAGATCAAAACCATGAGCTCCTTTCGCGTCTTTTGGTCTTCAAGCAGATCAGCAAAAGCTTTCATGATATTGGTGTCTGAATTCAACAAGTTAGATTCAATCTGTATCAGACTGTATTTTAAGAAAGGCCATTCTTTTGTTAAAACTTTTAATTGCTCAAAATCAATTGGGTGGTGTCTTTTAAATTCACCTAAAGCCGTACCAATACCAAACCAACCACTGATATTAAATCTGGATTGGTTCCAGCTAAATACCCAGGGGATCGAACGCAGATCGTTTATGGTGCGTTGACCAGTCCTTCTTGCTGGTCTGGATCCTATTTTACTTTGTTCTAACACATCAATAGGTGTAGAATTTGCATAGAAATCAATGAATTTAGGATGATCGAGTAATTTGCGATAGGTTGTTCTGGCGAGATCCACTAAACGATCCATGATACTATAGAGTTGTTTATCTTTTGATTTGATACGGGTTATCATAGTTTGTCTTGCAGTTCCTGCGACAAACATCTCCAGGTTATAGGTTGCCGTAAGCCGATTAGCAAATTGATTGGCAATGGTCTCACCTTGAACAGTCATTTTTATGTGTCCACTCATGGAACCAAGTGGCATACTATCTAAAAATCGATGGATTTTTCCGCCTCCACGACTAATGGTGCCTCCGCGACCATGAAAGAAACACAGTTTTACACCCATTTCATCGCCTACCTTGGTAAGATTTTCCTCTGCTTTGTAAATATTCCATCGGCTGGTTAAAATACCGCCATCTTTATTGCTATCACTATATCCCAACATCACTTCTTGGATAAAAGAAGGAGATTCTTTTATATGTTTTTGTATGACCGGGTGATTCAGGAATGCTGAGATAATTTCCGGTCCTGCAATGAGATCATCAATGGTTTCCAAGAGCGGTACCACTGGAAGATATGAATCTTGCAGACCTACTTCTCGTAAAAATAAGAAAACAACCAGCAAATCACTTAAACTTCGAGTCATACTAACTATGATGGAACCAATTCCTTCTGTGCCATATTCGTTGACATAGGATTTCACTTGATGAAAATAACCTAGAACGTTGTCCGCTTCTGGCCCACAGGATATACCACCTACAAGAAACGGCCGTTTACTTGTGAGTTCCTGATTTATAAACGCCAATCGTTTGTCTTCATCCCAATTAGCATAATCGGAATCTTTGTATCCTGAGGCTTCTAATATTTGACTGATTGCCTTTTCATGGTAGGCACTATTCTGCCTGATATCCAGCTTTGCTAAATAAAAGCCAAAGCAGTGCACCAATCTTTCTATTGGAAAAAGCCATTGTTTGGCGATTCTAGTTGCATCCATTTCAATAAGAACTGCCCTCAATTTTTTTAGTTCCGCCGAAAGGTCACGTGAAGATTGAAAATATCCTGTTTCACCGAATTTACGGTCATCTTCTATGGTATGCTTCAATCTTAGCAAGAGCAAGTTTATAAATTGGCGTAATGGTTCCGAAGAGTTACGATCTAAAGCTTTTTGTCCGGCTTCACCAAACATGTTGGCTGTCTTCTGAAGGTCATCTAAAAAGGGTTGTGGAACAACATTTTGATAAATTGAAAAGCTAAGTTTTGAGGCCAGATTGATTAATTGATCATAAATCATCTCAAGTGCTGCTTTACGATGTATGCGCAACGTAGAAGCAGTAAATTCCGGTGTAACGAATGGGTGGCCATCACGATCGCCACCGACCCAGCTACCCAATTGGATTACAGGGAACTGCTCTGGCCATTCCAACAATTCAGGAGTATATCCTAGAGTTGTCCAGGCATCATGAAGTCGCTGATCTGTTAAACGTACTGCTTCAGGAAAAACATTTACAAAATAGTGCATCAGGTTGTTGCGTTCATCTGCAAGACGTGGTTTTTCTAGATAAATCTCACCAGTACGCCACCATCGCTCCATCACACTTATAATTTCCTGCTTTAATCCCGATTGTTCTGAAGTGGACCAATTTGGATTTTCCTTTTTTACCAATAATAAGTACAACTCTCTATGGATGTCCAAAACTGTAATGCGCTTTGCTTCTGTGGGATGAGCAGTTAAAACTGGTACTACTTTTATTTCCCGTAGTTTTTGAGCAATCTTTTGCTCATCTATTCCGGCAGTTTTCCATGAATGCAGAGTTTCTCCCCATGAACCGCGAGTTGATTCTATACCAAATTGTGTTTCGGCTTTTCGGCGATATTGAGTCGCGGCATTTTCTTCGGCTAAGTTGAGTAACTCAAAACATATACCTATAGCCTGAGTTAACTTCTCATTAGAAAGGGAGCTTTTATCGACAATTTCTTCATTGTTAAATGGTAAGGCTTCTGCTAATTCCTCTTCATCAATTGATACAAGCATTTCCTTGAACAGAGACACCAAATACTGGAATTCATTTTTAATTTTTTTAAGCCCCTCTTGTTGGAGTGTTTCTTTTGTCATTTCTTTTTTTTGATAAATCGATTTTAAATATTAATGTGCCTCCAGCCAGTTCGTACCAACACCTATATCAACTACCAATGGAACTTTTAATTCAAATGCATTTTCCATTTCCTGCTTTATAATTGGCTGTATCACATCCAGTTCCGGTTTATAGACATCAAACACCAATTCGTCATGAACCTGAAGCAGCATTTTAGTTTTATAATTACCTGACCTGAGTTTGTCATGAATTCGGATCATAGCAATTTTAATAATGTCTGCAGCACTACCTTGTATTGGTGCATTCACCGCGTTACGTTCTGCA
>JABDPU010000097.1 GCA_013042625.1 Flavobacteriaceae bacterium
GTGTATTGCCATTTTTCGTAACTTAAGCTGATATGCATGATATCTTTATTAGTTACGCCAAGGAAGACACGGATCAGGCTGAACAATTAGCTCAGGCCTTAAAGGCAAAAGGCTTTGATGTTTGGTATGATATTGAAATTCCTACAGGAACCACCTATGACAATGTTATACAGAAGGCATTGGACGACACCAAATGTGTCGTTGTTTTGTGGTCTGAACATTCAATTGAAAGTGAATGGGTAAAAGTTGAGGCAGGAGAAGGCAAAAGTCGAGATATCCTTGTTCCTGTGCTAATAGCCGATGTTGAAGTGCCCTTGGCATTCAGGCTACGACAAACCGCCAGTATGACGGGATGGTTCAAAGGAAATGACGATGCTGCTTTTGACCGACTTATTGAAGACATCCAATTAATTATTCAAGGAGATACTTCGACTGATCCAGTAGAAGATTTGGTAGATAAAGAAGATGAAAAGGAGGATAAACCCGAGGAAAAGAAGAAACCACCACCGCCGCCTCAACCAAAACCAGTTAAAAGAAAGTTTGGCAGATATGCCCTTATTGGAAGTGTCCTAGTTATCGCACTCTTGGGATGGTGGAAAATATCTAGCGACCAAAAGACCAAGGATGAAACCATAGAACAGGTAAAACAGGATGCGATAGATCAGGAAAAGATAGCAGAGGCCGCTAGGCTTGAAGCCATTAGGCGAAGTAACATAGTTCTAGGTGAAAAATTTGAAGGCGGTATTATTTTTCATATCGATGAATCCAAAGGACGTGGTCTGATTATGGCACAAGGAGATGAAACCCCAGCACCTATTTTTTGGTTAGAAAAGGTGCCTGATGAGAAAGTAAAAAAGGCCAAGGCTTATAATCCGGGGTTATTTGGGGGAAAGAGCAATACTGAACAGCTTGTAAAGATATTCGGAGATGGCAATTACCCCGCAAAAATATGCAGTGACCTGGAAATTGAAGGCTTTACAGATTGGTACTTACCAAGTCAAGAGGAACTCGACTTACTTTATGATAATAAAGCCCTTGGTAATTTTAGCCATGCGTACTATTGGAGTTCAACGGAAATCTCGAATCGCGATGTTTACTATAGAAGTTTTTTTGATGGCAGATCTTATAAGAAACTTGCGAAGCAAAACAGTTATGCCAATCAAAACAAAGCAAAAGTTCGCGCCATAAGACAATTCGAATTTACTCCTGATAACTAATTTCGTGAGTTCTTATTTATTCCAAAGGCAATGAAAAAGATAGTTGGCATCCTTTTTTCGGTTTTAATAATGTCGTCTTGTAAAGGGCAGACAGATAGCCCTAGCAACAAACTTATTGGTGGCCCTTGTGAGGATTGTGAGGCTGCGCTGGATTATACCATCTTGGATATAACTCCAACACCAACGCTTACCATAACCGGTTTTAACCAAACCGAGCCAAAGATCAAGATCACAGGACGAGTCTTACAACCTGATGATAAAACGCCTGCGGGAAATATCATCCTATATGTGTATCAAACCAACCGTAAAGGCATTTATGAGCCAAGCGAGAATCCTGTTGGCCGAGAGAACAGGCACGGCAAATACCGCGGTTGGATGAAAACAGATGCCGATGGCAGCTTTGAGTTTTACACCTTTAGGCCAGCATCTTATCCAAATAGATCTGAGCCAGAACACATACATCTGTATATAAAAGAGCCCGATAAAAACCCGTATTACGTGGACAGTTATTTGTTTGATGACGACCCGCTGCTCACCCAAGGAGTTAGAGCGTCACTAAACAACCGAGGTGGCTCAGGGGTCATAAAACTAGAACACAAGAATGGGATATTGACTGCACATAGAGATATCATCCTTGGACTGAATATCCCAGACTATTACTAAGATGGCGTTGTGGCCCATGCAAATAGTACTGCAGGAAAATTAGAAAACCAAATGGCAAGAATCGTGTATTATGTTGCGACTTCATTAGATGGGTTTATTTCTGGACCAGATAATGATATTAGTAATTTTGTGGCTGAGGGTAATGGCGTGGATAGGTATTTAAGTGATCTGAAAAACTTCAGTACGGTGATCATGGGCAGAAAAACATATGAGTTTGGATATGAATTCGGACTTGAACCCGGAAAGCCGGCGTATCCGCATATGGAACACTACATATTTTCAAATTCATTGCAATTGGAAAACCTGCATGATTCCGTTCATATTGAGAAACTAAGTATTGACCGTATTAAAGAGATCAAAGAAAACGCCTCAACAGACGTTTATTTATGCGGAGGTGGAGAATTTGCAGGATGGCTACTCGATAATGGACAAATTGATGTGCTTAAATTAAAGATCAACCCCATTATTCTCGGTGGTGGCATAAAGGTTTTTGGAAATTCGAAAACAAATGCAAACTGGAAATTGATAGATAGCAAGCAATTTGACAACGGACTGCAAATCGCAGAGTATGAATTAAAAAAGTAAAAAAACTAGCTACTACAATGAGCATATCTCCTGCCTTTGAAGACACTGAAATTTAGTTACCTTTAAATTAAATGAATCTCGTGCAAATCAATCTGCCAGTTAATGGTAAATAATCCTGATTTAAGATTATTATGGATAATGAACATGCAAAAGGTATAAAGGGTTGGCTATTGGTCTATTTTATTTGCTCCATACCTTTAATAGTATTCTATACAGGGGCGTTCGCTGGTTGGATACTGGACTATCCACTTTGGCTTGTAATTCCGATTTTGGTAATTCT
>JABDPU010000098.1 GCA_013042625.1 Flavobacteriaceae bacterium
GCCTATGACATCCGAACTTATTCAACCGCCAATTCTAAAAGCCGGTGATACAGTTGCTATAGTGGCTCCCTCCGGGATCTTAAATAATCGAAATAAGGAGATCAACCAGGCTGTAACGCTATTGAAGTCCTGGGGATTGAACACGAAAATAGGTGAACATGTTTTTGATAAGTCCGGACATTTTGCAGGAACTGATGAAGACCGGATTTCCGATTTGCAACAAGCCATTGATGATAATAATGTAAAAGCTATTTGGATGGCTAGAGGCGGTTACGGCATGGTCAGGGTCATTGATGAAATTGATTATTCCTCATTGAAATCCAATCCGAAATGGATTATAGGTTATTCAGATATTACGGCATTGCATAATAACTTGCATAATATCGGTATGGAGAGCATTCATGCTATGATGTGCACCAGTATGACCGATGATCCTGAAGAAATTAAAACCAGCATCAATAGTCTTAAGGATGTACTGTTTGGAAATTCTATGTCTTATGAAACTGAGGGATCGTCTTACAACAAAGTGGGTGAAGCCTCCGGCCAGTTGGTGGGTGGCAATCTCACCTTATTGCATACCATGCTGGGTTCGAAAAGTTCAATCAATCCGAATGGCAAAATTCTTTTCATTGAGGAAATCGGGGAATATGCCTATCATATTGATCGCATGTTAATGAGCCTGAAACGCGCTGGCTATTTCAAAGGATGTGAAGGGCTCATCGTTGGTCATATCAGCAATGTCAGGGTGAATACAACGCCCTGGGGCAAGCCAATGGAACAGCTGATACTTGACGCCTTTAAAGACTACGACTTCCCTATATTATTTGACTTCCCTGCGGGGCATGAGGACGACAACCGGGCTCTTATCCTGGGCAGGTCAATCGAATTAAAAGTTGAAAAGGACAAAGGGTCGGTGATCTTTTCAGATTAATTTAAAATTCGAATTTAATATCAATCGCAACCTGATCTAATGGCTAAACACGATAAGCTGGGCAAATATGGTGAGCAATTGGCAGTGGACTACCTGCTCGACAAAAACTATAAAATCCTGGAGAGCAATTACAGGTTCGATAGAGCCGAAATTGATATCCTCGCTGAGAAAGATGGAGTTTTAGCTGTTGTTGAAGTCAAGACCAGGTCTTCTGTTGCCTTTGGTGATCCCCAAGAATTTGTAAAGCCCAAACAGATTAAGAATCTGGTCAAGGCCGTCAATCACTACATAGAAGTTCGTCAGCTAGATATTGAGACCCGTTTTGATATTATCTCAATTACAAAATCCGGACAGTCATATTCCGTAGAACACATCGAAAATGCCTTCTATCACTTCTGAGCCGTGAAAAATTTCAGAAGTTCTTCGTAATTCAATGGCTTCGCAATAATCGTTTTATTCTTGTCCAATACGAAGTATGTCGGGGTTGAAGATACAGTGTAATCTGCACCTACCTGGTTTTCCCATTTACCCAGACCGATAACATGAGTAAACAAGGGGTAGTTAAATATCTCGCTTTTCCAAATCGCCTCCTCATCTTCCAATCCGAATGCAATGACCCTGGTTTTATCTTTCTGATACTTATCAACATAGTCATGCAATTTTGGTAATTCCTCAAGGCAATGTGAGCAGGAGCTACTCCAGAAGACAATCACATATTGATCTGCGACATCATAATCATGCAGCGTTCTGGTCTTTCCATCTTTACCCGAATTTGGTATATCAAAATTAGGCGCTGTACGTCCTAAAGATACATTTCGGAAGCGCTCCAATTCAAGAGCCAGTTCATTTTCTCCTAACTCTTTAGATAGACTGATCAGATAGGTATCTGCGATATAGTTTGCCACATCTTCATACTTAGCTTCAGCCAGCTGTTGCCATAACACATGCATCAGCATTTTTTTGGTTTGAGTGGTGGCGGGTTGTACAGCATTAGCTACCTGGTCGATATTTGCCTTATAATTGGCATTCATATCTCCCTGTCTCGACACCATTCCGAAAACAAAATTCAAACAGCGATCAACAAGAAAACTGGAACTTTGAAGAATATCATTGTTGAAATCGACATAATCAAAATAATGCTTTTTGATATTCGAAAAATAGGTGTTCAGGTCTTCATAACCTGCAGGAATATAGGGTCTGTTCGCTTTGATAAAATTATTGGCGATCATACCTTCTGAAATGCGCTCAAACTCTTCCTGGGTGTCACTTTGTGTTTTGAGAATACTCATCAATGCAGAAACATCAGTACTTTGACTTCGGAAGAAATTCCCGATACTCTGACTGATCATTCCCATACTGTTATTATAGGCAGACATCATTGTATTTTCTGTGGAGGAATGAAACTCAATTCCCTTATTGATATCATAGGTGAACTCAACATTTTCTTTCGCATTACAAATGATATCGAAATTGTATTCCTCCTGCGGAACAGCATAAACCAGCCTGTACATCCCAGCCGGTTGATCGGCATCTAATTTAATTTCGAAATTCCCGGATGCATCAATTTTAGCATCACCGACGTAATCATAATTTGAAGGCGATACTTTATATACTAAAATCCAATCGAACTCATCGGCAGGTGTAAATTTTCCTTTTAAGCTAAACTGCGCCCAGGTTAAAAAGGGCAACAATAATACAGACAACAGTATTCTTGTCTTCATTCTCCACATATTGTTTAATAATTTATTGAATATCATTCTTCATCGTCTTTGTTTCAATAATCAGGCCAAAAACGGACTAAGGGCATCAAGGGCATCTTCAACACTCTTAACAGGGTCAAAGGTAAGCAATAATCGTAAGCCATGCCGTGTTTGTTTCTCCTTCATTCTACATGCTGAAGGATTATTCTGGACATACTTAAGAACCTTTGTAAATGCCGGACTTTGATAAAACGGACTATCCTGATCTTTTATAAAATAGCCAACCATTTTATCATCTTTCAACACCAGCTTTTCAAGACCAAG
>JABDPU010000101.1 GCA_013042625.1 Flavobacteriaceae bacterium
TTACCGCTGATGAGATTGAAATTCAGTTTGATGAGTATGTCAAAATTAAAGAACTCTCAAAAAACCTCATCATATCCCCTCCGATGGATCCCGAGCCTCAAATAACTCCGCTTGGTTCTGCAAGTAAGAAGATCACCATTAAAATTTATGACACCCTACGACCCAATACAACATATACTTTGAATTTTGGTGAAAGTATTGTTGATAATAACGAGGAAAATCCATTTCCGTTTTACAAATATGTGTTTTCAACCGGAGAACATATCGATTCACTAACCATGGAAGGTGGTATAAGTGATGCTTTAGACAAGCAGGCAGAAGAATTTGTATCTGTAATGTTATATGAAGTCGATTCCACCTATTCAGATTCGCTGATCTACAAGGAAAAGCCAGACTATATTACAAGTACCCAAGATAGTATTACAACCTATAAACTTGAAAACCTTAAGCCTGGAAAGTACAGGTTAGTAGCATTAAAGGATGAAAATTCAGATTTTACATTCGACCAGGCAATCGATAAAATCGGATTTGTAGAAGACTTCATTGAAATCCCAACTGATCAGTTCTACGACATTCAATTATTCAAAGAGGAGGTAGATTTCAAAGCCTTCAGGCCGCGATTATCGGGTCATCAGAAAATCGCTTTTGGTTATGCAGGTGATCCTGAATTAATGGATATTGAATTGATGACCAAGGTTCCGGATAGTTTCAACTCAAGGATAACAAAAGCCAAAGATAAAGATACACTGAGCTATTGGTTCCGTCCAAAACTGGAATTGGATTCGCTGATTTTTAAGGTTTCCAGTCCGAAAACCATAGATACTTTTACCGTTCGCCTAAAGGATCAATTGAATGACTCTCTGGTCATTTCACCTTTTAGGGATGGACCTGAATCTTTTGAAAAACCGTTTGAGATCGACGCTAATATTCCATTATCAAAAATAGACAGGTCACAAATTAAATTAATCGATAAAGATTCGGCTGATGTCTCATTTAACCTGGTTCTGGATAGCCTGAAGAACCGACTAAGATTTGAGTTTGAAAAAACCGAATCAAATACCTACAGGCTCAAACTCTATCCCGGAGCACTGACAGATTTCTTTGAGAATACCAATGACACCCTCAGCTATTCTATAAGAACAAAGGCAGTGTCGGATTATGGGAATCTGAGACTGATTCCCCGAAACGGCAAATATCCTTTGATAATTCAACTGATCAATCAGAATGACCAAATTATTACGGAACGCTATCTCACTTCTGAAGCGCCTGTTGATTTCACCAATTTAAATCCCGGGAAGTATAATGCCCGGGTAATATTCGATCAAAACAAAAACGGCAAATACGATCCGGGAAGTTTTCTGTTAAAACGACAGGCAGAACGTGTTAGCTATTATCCCGAATTGATTGAGGTTAGGGCCAGCTGGAATTTCATTGAAGAATTCATACTTCAAGACTGAACGAATCCCGGTCCTCAAGAAAGCGAAGGCGGTCTCTGATATCTTCTAAATGCTCTTTGTTTAATGACACGATTTTTAAACCGGCTTTTCCCGTTTCAAAATCGGTTAATCTATTTCCTAATCCGTCATAGGCAACCGAATGTCCATTGAACTCATATCCATTGCCATCAGTTCCTATCCGGTTCACACCAATACAATAACACATATTCTCTATGCCACGGGCCTTGAGCAATGCATCCCATGCATCAATTCTTTGCTGCGGCCAATTCGCAACATAAATCAGGAGGTCATAGTCTTCCACGTTTCTGGACCATACCGGAAATCTTAAATCATAACAAACCTGAGGGCATATCTTCCAGCCCTTAAAATCAATAATGACTTTCTTATCTCCGGCCTGATATGATTTGTCTTCACCAGAGAGCGTAAAAGTATGTCGCTTATCATAGGCATAGACCTCTCCTGATTCATCGACCAGAACAAATCGATTAAAGAAATTCCCGTCTTCTTCAATGACCAGGCTGCCACAAATACCCAGTTTATAATCTGTTGCAACCTTCTTCATCCATTTAAGGCTATCCCCTTTCATAGTTTCTGCAACCTCTTCAGGGAACATGGTAAAACCGGTAGTAAACATCTCAGGGAATACGATCAGGTCTGTTCCGGCAGCTAATTCACTGATCAGTTTCTCGAACGCAGTCCTGTTTGTAGATGCTTCCTCCCATATCAGGTCTGTTTGAACCAGTGCAATATTTAACTCTTGCTTTATCCTCATTTGATTTTTAATTCAGTCTTAAAGTTTACATAAGATTTTAGCTGCTTGTTTCAGAGTATCATCGGTTTTAGCAAAACAAAACCTGACCATCTTGTCATCCCGTTTATTCAGGTTAAATGCAGATATTGGAATGGACGCAACACCTTGCTCAATGGTAATTCTCCTGGCAAAATCCATATCAGCTTCGGCAGAGATGTTTGAATAATTCGCAGCCTGGAAATAAGTCCCCTTAGAAGGGATCATTTCAAATCTTGAGTCTTTCATCAAGGTCAGAAACAGGTCCCGTTTCCTCTGATAGAATTCACCGAGTTCCAGGTATCGATCTGCATTTTCTATATACTCTGCAATCCCAACCTGCATGGGATGATTAACACTAAAGACATTAAACTGATGAACCTTGATAAATTCGTCCATCAGATCTTTCGGTCCGCAGCAGTAACCAATCTTCCAACCGGTATTATGAAAAGTCTTTCCGAAAGAGGCCGTGATAAAACTTCTTGATTTCAAATCGGGGAAACGACATACACTCTGATGCGCTTCTCCGTCAAAAATGATATGCTCATATACCTCATCACTCAATATTAAAACATTTGTTCCGGCTGTAATGGCCTGCAGTTCGAGAAGATCATTTTCAGAAAGTACAGTTCCGCTGGGATTGTGAGGTGAATTGATCATGATCATCCTGGTTTTTTCACCAACCTTTGATCGAACCTCTTCCCAATTTATATTATAATACGGTGGTTTTAATTCCACGGAAATCGCTCGTCCACCATTCAACTCAATACTAGGCACATAGCTGTCATAAGCCGGTCTGAATACAATGACCTCGTCATCGGGCTGAATAACTGCCGTTATAGCGGTATAGATGGCCTGAGTTGCACCTGCTGTAACAACAATTTCATTGTCTGGGTTATAACTGCTTTCATAAAGTAACTCAAACTTGTTTGAAATAGCTTTTCTCAGTGCAGGAATTCCCAACATATGTGCATATTGGTTAAACCCGCCTTTCATCGCTTTGGAAACCAATTCCATAAGCATGGGATCACTAGGGAAATTGGGGTAGCCCTGTGAGAGGTTTATCGCGTTATGTTCTCTGGCCAGGTTTCCCATAACAGCAAAAATAGTAGTCTCCAGATCGGGCAATTTGGAATGCAATGTCCTCATGAATTAAAGCTAATAAAAAATCCCAAGCCTGGCCTGGGATTTCAAATACAAATATGAACTAAAAATATATTATTCTTTAAGGAATCGTTTAACGATAGTTCCCTGGTCTGAATTAATCTCCAAAAGATAAAGTCCGGCATTCAAACCGTTCAATGAGATTGATTCACTCGGGCTCACATTTCCTTTCATGACAGCAGATCCAAGAACATTGAATACCCTAAATTGAGCTTCGTCGGTCAATCCACCAATTTTAAAATAATCGGTAGCGGGATTCGGGTAAACGAAAATATCATTATTAAGATTTTCAGAGGGAAGGCTTAAAGCGTTGTCGGTAGATCTTGTATATGCGAACCCACCTCCGCCTCCACCGCCTACACTCCAGCTTGTGAAAGTAATATCAATATAAATATCATCTGTGATCAGGTGGACAACCTGAGGCACACCAACCATACTTGGGGGACTAGCCATACTATTATCCTCCCAATACGTAAAAGTAAGAGTTCCCACGCCATCGGAAATAGAACCTGTGGCCCATTCGGTGTCTAAAGGACTAAGAAAATCGGTGTCGTCATATCCGGCCTCTAAAACAATATTGAAAATTCCTTTTGTGTTAGCCCTGGTCAAGATTACATTGGACGTTAAAGCATCCTGATTAGCCGGTAAGGTCCAGTCTGCAAAGCTAGCTTTAGTAAAAGTTGTTGATGGCCCAGTCCATTCGGTCTGGCCAAAGGATAGATTTGAAACCAGTGAGAGGGCGATTAAGAAAACAAAGTTTCTGAGTAAAGTTTTGACCATAATAAGTAAGTTTAGAAGTTAAATGCTAGTAATTAGGTGTTTAAATTAAAAAATCCCTGTTGAATTTCCGAGGATTTATTCGGTTTTATCAAATTTTTATCAACTCTTAATTGATGCCTTTAGGTATTCACGATTCATTCTTGCGATCACATCAAGCGATATCTCTTTCGGGCATTCAACCTCGCAAGCACCAGTATTTGTGCAGTTTCCAAAGCCTTCAGCATCCATTTGCTTGACCATATTCATCACTCTTTCTGTTGCTTCTACTCGACCCTGTGGTAATAATGCAAATTGAGAAACTTTCGCTCCAACAAAAAGCATGGCAGAGGAGTTTTTACAAGTAGCCA